>JAKAMA010000125.1 GCA_021813085.1 Chloroflexota bacterium
CGGCAAGGCGCTCAAGGGGATGCTGGAACCGACGTTCCGCGAGGTGATCACGGCACACGCGGAGGTGCGGCAGGTCTTCAAGGTGTCCCGCAAGAACTCGATCGCCGGCGCCTACGTGCGCGACGGCACGATCGCCCGCAGCGACTCGGCGCGCGTGCTGCGCGATGGCGCCCAGATCGCCGAGGGCAAGCTCGCCTCGCTCAAGCGCTTCCAGGAGGACGTGCGCGAGGTCACGACCAATTTCGAGTGCGGCATCCAGGTCGAGGGCTTCGACGCGTTCGAGGTCGGCGACGTCATCGAGTGCTACCGCACGGAGCGCGAGACGTAGGGCAGCGGAACGATCGCTGTGCAGGCGCGCGGCCGGAAGGTAGCGCGACCGGACAATGTCGCGAAGGACCGAACAGATCAACGAGCTGCTCCGCGAGGAGCTGAGCGGCCTCCTCGCCCGGGAGGTGCGCGACCCGCGCGTCTCCGGCCTCGTCTCCATCACCCAGGTCGATGTCTCGCCCGACCTCCAGCGCGCGCGCGCCTGGGTGAGCGTGCTCGGCAGCGAGGGGGACCGGGCGTCGACGATGCGCGCGCTGCGCGCGGCGCGCCCGTTCCTGCGGCGCGCGCTGGCGCACCGGCTCCAGCTCCGCACCACGCCCGAGCTGGACTTCGAGAGCGATACGTCGATCGAGCGCGCGCAGGAGCTCACGGACATCATGCGCCGCAACGCGGCCGAGCGGGGAGAGAAGCTCTGATGGTGTGGATTGCGGGCGACCGGGTGACCCTGCGCGCCTGGGAGCGCGAGGATGTGCGTGCGCGCTGGGAGGCGGACCAGACCGCCGACGCCGAGACGCAGCGCCTGCGCGACTGGCACGAGCCGCCGCGCTCGCTGCTCCGCCGCGAGCAGGAATGGGAAGCCGAGCAGAGCGAGCCGGACGCCAGCGTCGTCTCGCTGGTGATCGTCGCCGGAGAGCGGCCCGTCGGCGACATCAACCTCTTCCAGATCGACCAGCGGAACCGGCACGCGCTGGCCGGCCTCAGCCTCTGGCGCGCCGAGGACCGCGACCACGGCTACGGCACCGACGCCATGCGCGCGATGCTGCGCTGGGCCTTCGACCACCTGAACCTGCACCGTGTCGAGCTGGCCGTGGACGCGACGAACGAGCGCGCCATCCACGTGTACGAGAAGCTGGGCTTTGTGCCCGAAGGCCGTCGCCGCCAGCACCACTACGACAACGGCGAGTACCACGACGAGCTGACGATGGCGGTCCTCGACCACGAGTTCCGCGCGCGCGACCGCCGGGCCGAGGCCGTCGCCGGCAGCCCGGCGGGCGCCTGAGCGCGGGGGACTGCGCTGGATTCCGTACCGTCGACGCGCCCGGCCGAAGCGGCATCCGGGGGGCGGCGCGCACGTCCTTGCGGCGGCCGCGCGGTCACGTCGACGCCAACCCGCGGTGGGCGGCGCGGCCCGCGGATGCGCGCCTGCTACGCGCTCGTCGTACCGGGGCTGGAGCAACTCGCCGCGCATGAGCTGACCGCGACCGGCGCCATCGCCGGCGACACGCTGGCCGGCTTCGACCGCCGCGACAGCATCGTCCTGTTCCAGACGGCCGACCTCGCGCGCGTGCTGCGCTGCGGCCTCCTTGAAGACGCGTTCCTCACCCTCGCCGACCTGCCGACGCCGCGGGCGCGCAACGTGCCGGCCGTGCTCGCCCGCACGCTCACGCGCGAAGCGCTCGACGCGGCGCTGCTCGACCACCACGCCCTGCTGGCGAAGCGGCGGGGGCGCTCGTACCGGGTCGTCGTGCGGGTCGCGGGCCGGCAGCCGTTCCGCCGAGAGCAGGTCGAGGCGGCGTTCGGGCGGGCGCTGGCGTCGCTGCTGCCGCACTGGGTGCGCGCGCGCGAATCGGCGGCGGCGGTCGAGGTGTGGGTGCACGTCGCGGGCGGGCGGACGGTGGTGGGGCTGCGTGTCAGCAGCGACGAGCTGGCGCAGCGGCGCTACAAGCGCGCACACCTGCCGGCGTCGCTGAAGCCGACGGTCGCACGGGCGCTGGTGCTGTGGTCGGCGCCGCAGCCGGCCGACGTCGTGCTGGACCCGCTGGCCGGAGCCGGCACCGTCCTCCGCGAGCGGGCAGAAGCGGGGCGCGCGGCGCTCATCGCCGGCGGCGACATCGACCCGGCCGCGGTCGCCGCGGCGCGGACGAACACCGGACGTCAGGCCGCCCTGGCGCTGTGGGACACGACGCGGCTGCCCATGCGCCCCGGGAGCGTCGACGCGCTGATCACCAACCCGCCCTACGGGCGCCAGCACGGGGCGCCCGATGGTATCGAGGGCCTGTACCGGGGGCTGCTGCGCGAGGCGGCGCGCGTCCTGCGGCCGGGCGGCCGCTGCGTCGTACTCACGGGCGAGCCGGCGGTCCTCGCGCGCGCCGTGCCGGCGGCGCTGCGCGTGCGCGCGCGGCACCGGCTCCTGGTGCGCGGCCTGGCGGTCACGGCGTTCATCATGGAGCGGCGATGAGCGGCCGCGCGGGCTTCTTCGTCGTCGACAAGCCGTCGGGCGTTACGTCGTTCTCGATCGTGTCGCTGGTGCGGCGGCTGACCGGTGTGCGGCGCGTCGGGCACGCCGGCACGCTCGACCCCCTCGCCTCGGGCGTCCTGCCGGTCGCGGTCGGACAGGCAGCGCGGCTGATCGAGTATCTGGACGATGAGGCGAAGGCGTACAGCGCCGTCGTGCGCTTCGGCGCCAGCACGACGACGTACGACGCCGAGGGCGACGTGACGGCGACGGCCGACGCATCCGGCCTCACCGCCGCGGACGTCGGGGCGGCGCTCGCCGGCTTCGTCGGGGACATCGAACAGGTGCCACCGGCGTACAGCGCGATCAAGCTCGCCGGGAAGCCGCTCTACCGCTACGCACGCGAGGGTGCGGACGTGGCGCCGGCGCCGCGCCGCGTGCACATCGCGCGCATCGACCTGCTGCGGTTCGGCGGCGGGGAGGCGGAACTCGCGGTGCGCTGCGGCAAGGGCACGTACATCCGCTCGCTGGCCCACGACCTGGGTCAGCGGCTGGGCTGCGGCGCGCACCTGGCGGCGCTGCAGCGGACGCGCAGCGGCGGCTTCAGCCTCGCCGACGCGCACCCGCCGGACGAGCTCGTCGCCGCGGCGGCGGACGGCGTCCTCGACGAGCTGCTGCTCGCCCCCGACCGCGCCGTCGAGCGGCGCCCTGCGGCGATCGTGGGCGAGGCGAACGCGCGGGCGGTCGCGGCGGGGCGCGACCTCGCGATCGCCGCCGACGCCAGCGTCGCGATCTGTCGTGCGTATACGATCGATGGTGACTTCGTGGGGGTGCTGCGCCGCCGCGCGGGCGGTCTCTGGCACCCGGAAAAGGTGCTTTGGGCGCCCGCGAGGGCCTGATTTCGGCCAATTCGGCCGAATCTGGCCAGATTCGCTTGACAACGTTCCCGATGGGACTATTATTCGTACGACCGCCCGGCCGTGGCAGGAACTGCTCATCGGCCTATGCGATAGGCCGGGCGCCGGGCAACACCCCGCTGCGGCGGGCACCATTCGGGAAGCGCAAAGGAGGAATCGTGGAAGCCTACTGCCTGAAGTGCCGCACGCAGCGGCAGATGACCGACCCGCAGGACGTGACGATGAAGAACGGCAAGCCCGCGACGATGGGCAAGTGCCCGGTGTGCGGCACGAAGATGTACCGCATCGGCAAGAAGTAGCCCGCGGGACGCACGCACGACCATATCGCACGCGAAGAGGGGCGGAGTCTGCCGCCCCTCTTCGCGTACCTGAAGCCGGAGCCGCGTTCACCTTTCGCGCGGCCCGCGCGTTGTACTGAGGGGCCTGCTGATGCGGGCGGGACCGCGAGGAACGACTGGAGCCGCGTTGAGCCGCCGCAAGCTGGTCACCATCGTCGCTGCGCTGGCGCTGGCTGCGGCGGGCCTTTCGGCCGGCGCCCTGTCGTTGCGCGCGGTCGGGCCGACGGCATCCTGGAACGTGTTTGCGGCGGGGCCGACGGCGACGCCGACCGCCACCGCGACGGCTACCGCCACGCCGACCGCGACCGCCACCCTCACACCGGCTCCCACCGCGACACCGACCCCGAAGCCGACCGCGACGCCGGAGCCGTACGTGCCGCCGCCGAACCCGCCGGCCATCCCGGGCCCACAGGTGACCGGAGAGCGCTGGATCGAGGTCGACCTCGCGCACCAGACCGCGACGGCGATGATCGGGGACAAGCCGCTCTATACGGCGCTCGTCTCGACCGGCAAGCCGGGCTGGGAGACGCCGAAGGGCACCTTCCACATCCTCTCTCGCGTGCCCGACGAGACGATGACATCGGCCTCGATCGGGGCGGAGGAGTACTACGTGTTGAAGCATGTGCTCTACACCCAGTACTTCACGAACGTCGGGCACGCGCTGCACCTGAACTACTGGCGCCCGAACTACTACTTCGGCCGCATCCCGTCGAGTCATGGCTGCGTCGGCATGCGCCTGGCGGACGCCCGGTTCTTCTGGGACTTCGCGCGCATCGGCACGCGCGTCACCGTCCGGTAGTTGGGCTGCACCGGGGCGCCGTGCCGCGTCGGTCCGGATTCGCCGGACGCACAGCCCGAGGCGGCCGTGCTCCGCGCGAGCAGGCCCGTCGGGCTTCGCGTCGCGTCCACTGACGCTGATTCGCGAGCAACACACGCGCGACCGGCGCCGCCGCTCGTGGCGCGGCCATTTCGTGGCGCGGGCTGTTCAGCCGCGTCCGCGCCCCTGCGTCCCATGCCGGCCGCGCGCCCTCCAACGACCGCAGCAGGTACGATGCCGCTGATGACATTCCCCGCCGAGGAGGACTTCGCGCCGATCACGGAGAGCGGCCCGCTCGCGGACGAACTGCGCGAGCGCATCGCAGCCAGCGGCCCGATGACGTTCCGCGACTTCATGGAAGCGGCGCTCTACCACCCCCGCTTCGGCTACTACACGACGCACGCCAACGCCATGACGCGCGGCGGTGATTATGTCACGAGCCCGGAGGTGCACCCCATCTTTGGCGGGCTCGTCGCGAAGCAGATGATCGAGCTCTGGGAGCTGATGGGGCGGCCGGCCCGCTTCGACCTCGTCGAGCCCGGCGGTGGCGGCGGGCTGCTCGCGCGCGACATCCTGCGGCGGGCGACGCGCGAGCCCGCGTTCGCGGCCGCGCTGCGCTACCGCATCGTCGAGCGCAGCCCCGCGCTCGTCGCGAGGCAGCGCCAGACCCTCGCCGAGGTCGAGGGCGCGACCGACGTCGGCTGGCTCGACGCGCTGCCGGAAGCGGTCGAGGGCTGCGTGCTGTCCAACGAGTTCTTCGATGCGCTGCCAGTGCACCGCGTCCGGCGCGAGGGCGGGGTGCTGCGCGAGGTCTGCGTGACCCACGACGGGCGGCGCTTCGCCGACGCGGCGGGGCCGCTCTCGACGCCCGCGCTCGCGGCGTACTTCGAGGCGCTCGGCCTGCTGCCGGGCGACGGCTGCGTCGCGGAGGTGAACCTCGACGCCATCGACTGGACGGAGCGCATCGCACGCGCGCTGGCGCGCGGCGCCGTGCTGACGTTCGACTACGGATACGAGGCGGGTGACCTGTACGCGCCCTGGCGCCGCGACGGCACGCTGCTGTGTTTCTACCGGCAGTCGGCGTCGAGCGACCCGTACCAGCGCCTCGGCAGGCAGGACATCACGGCGAGCATCGACTTCACGACGCTGCGCACCACGGGCGAGCGCGCAGGGCTGCGCACGCTCGGGATGACGGACCAGACCCAGTTCCTCCTGCGGATGGGCATCGCCGAGGGGCTGGCCTCGGTCGCGCGCGAAGGGTCAGAGCACGTCGAGGAGTACTTCGCGCGGCGCAACGTGGTGCTCGACCTCATCGACCCGGGCAGGCTAGGCCGCATCAAGGTGCTGCTGCAGGGCCGCGGCCTGCCGGACGGCCCGCCGCGCGGCTTCCGCGACGGCGCTTAGGTCCGGGCGGAGCGGCGCGTGGCACGGTCATCCCTGAATCGGCCGCGGCAGGGCGCGGGCCACACCTGGCTGAGGGCCCGTCCCACGGCGCCGCGCCGCGCCCTCCTGTATGGGATTCCCAATCGGCCGCCGGTTGTTCCGGTTCCGTAACACCTGATCGGCCGCTGGTGTGCAATGATTGACGCGAGGTACCGCGATGAGACTCAGGAAGCACCTCGCCGCAAAGCTGGGTGCGCTGGCCGCGAGCCTGCTCGCGCTGGGCGCCACGCTGGTGCTCGTACAGCGCAACCCGCCGCCCGCGGCGAACGTCAACGCGCAGCCGGCGCGGGCCGCCACCACAACCACCAACGCCCCGCCACCCACCTACGGCGATGGCGGCGGGGCGGACGCGTCGCAGAGCTACTACACCCAGGCGCCGCCCGTGGATACGCGGACCAGTGTCTCCTGAACTTGCCCGCCTGACCTTCCCGGCGATGGGCGGCGTCGTCGACGTGCAGATCGTCGGCGGCTCGGCCGACGATGCGGCGCGCGTCGAGGCGCTGTTCGCGGCGCACGAACGCGCGCTCAGCCGCTTCCTGCCGGACAGCGAGCTCTGCGCCCTCAACGCCGCCGCCGGGACGCCGTTCGCCGCCTCGCCGCTGCTCTTCGACGCCGTCAGCGAGGCGTGCGGCTGGGCGTGCGTCACGCGCGGCGTCTTCGACCCGACCGTGCTCGACGCGCTCGAAGCGGCCGGCTACGACCGGCCGTTCGCCGAGATCGCGGGGGGGACGGCCGTGCTCGACCGGCCGCGGACGCAGACCGGCCGCTGGCGCGACATCGCCTTCGACTTCGACCATGACCGGATCACCCTGCCCCCGGGCGCGCGCGTGGACCTCGGCGGCATCGGCAAGGGGTACACGGTCGACCGCGCGATCGAGACGCTGCCGGCCCGCACGAGCGCGATGGTGAACGCGAGCGGCGACCTGTACGCGGCCGGCGACGGTCCCGCCGGCGACGGCTGGCGCGTCGGCGTCGCCGACCCGCTGGCGCCCGAGGAGGATCTGGCCGTGATCGTCGTACGCGACCGCGGCGTCGCGACGTCCGGGTCGAGCAAGCGGCGCTGGGGCAGCG
>JAKAMA010000126.1 GCA_021813085.1 Chloroflexota bacterium
CGCCTCATCGACGAGCGCTGCCTGCTTCGCCGCCCACTCACGCAGGTGTGATGGGATCTTGTCCGAGGCGAGGTAGTCCGCGAGCTGGCCATAGCGCGCCTCGACCTCGTCCTGGCCGGCGTCCTCGCTGACGCCGAGGAGTGAGAAGTAGGTCAGCGTCGGCGCCATGGTCGCTCTCCTCTCCCGCTCGAGCCGGCCTCGCTACTCCGGCGGCAGCGGCGTGTCGGTACCCGGCGCGATCGACGCGTACTTCGCATCGATGGCCGCGCGGATTGCGCGCAGCGGCTTGCCCTGCTCGGTCATCGCCTTGGCGTCGAGCGCGATGTCGACGCAGATCGTGCAGTCCGAGCCGTGCTCCTCGAAGGTCAGCGACGCCGCGCCCCCCGGCTTGACGAAGCAGTCGCGGTTGTGACGGTGTCCGGCGTGGCCGCCGCAGCCGCAGTAGCAGGGCATCCAGACGAGCACGTCCGGGTGCTCGAACGCGAAGCGGTACGCGGTCTGGACGTCGCCGGATGCGCCGGTGATGAACGATGGCAACGAGCGTGCATCCCAGGCTGTCATCTGTCCCGCGGATGCGCTCATGCCGGCGTCGGCGCCGGGCGCGTGACTCGCGCCGCCGTCGCGCACGACCGCGTAGATCACCCCAAGCCCGCCGGCGACGATGACCGCGGCGGCGGCGAGCGCAACGGCCAGCGGCCGTGCGATGCCCCGTGGCTGGTGTCCGTGTTGCGCGCTCATCGGGCCCTCACTTTCGGTCGGTATCCCCATGCACCATTGTTGACCTCGCGCCGGCCGGATGCATCGGCCTGCGCGCACATCTTGGTTACAGCGCCGCCGAGCGGCGGATAGCTGCGCGGCCGGGCGGCTGGAGCGGTGGCATGTATCCAGTGGTACAGACGCGGGGGCGGCGGGGTGATCTAACCGGGGATAGAGCTCAGGACGATCCGTCCGCATGCCCGTCCGGGCGGGGGCCGGGCTGTGCGGTGTCGAAGCGGTCGCCGGCTCGCAGGCCGAAGAGCCGGAGCAGCGCCTCCTCGGTCTCGTGTCCGTCGCCGCTCCCCGCCTGCGCCCGCAGCAGCGCGATGGGGTGGTGCAGCAGCTTCTTCTCGATGGCGAGCGTGAGCGCTTCGATGCGCCGACGGTCTGCCTCCGGCAGGCGGTCCAGGACCGCGGCGGTACGGGCCAGTTCGGACTGGCGGATCGCCTCCGCGCGCTCGCGCAGCGCCATGATCGTGGGCACCACGCGGCGCGTGGCGAGCCAGCGCTCGAACGCCGTGGCCTCCTGTTCGATGATCGGCGTCACGAGGCGCGTTTCCGCCCGGCGGGCGCGTACGTTGGCGGCGACCGCCGCTTCGAGATCGTCGATGTTGAACAGCCGGACGCCGCCGATCTCGGCAGCCGACGGCTCGATGTCGCGCGGCACGGCAATGTCGATGAGGAGGAGCGGCCGGCCCCGGCGCTCCTTCATGGCACGCATCAGCGTCTCCTTCGTGAGCACGTAGTGTGGCGCGCTCGTGCAGCTCATGACGATGTCGCACACGAGGAGCGCGTCCTCGAGCCGGGCGGCGGTGACGGCGCGGCCGCACTCGAGCGCCAGCGCGTGGGCGCGGCGCTCGCCACGCCCTACCATGGCGATCTCCGCGACGCCGCGCTCGATCAAGTTCTTCGCCGCGATCGCGCCCATCTTTCCCGCGCCGATCAGCAGTACGCGCGATCCGTGCAGGTCGCCGAACTGGTGGCGCGCCAGCTCCGCGGCCGCGTAGCTCACGGACGCGGCGTTCCGCCCGATCGCCGTCTCGGTACGCGCCCGCCGGCCCGTGGCGACGGCCCGGTGGAAGAGCGCCGTGAGCACCGGCCCGGCGGCGCGCTGCGCGACGGCGCGGTCGAGCGCCTGGCGCACCTGTCCGAGGATCTGCGGCTCGCCGACGATCGCCGAATCCAGCCCGGACGCGACGGACAGCAGGTGACGCACTGCGTTCTGTCCAGTGAAGGAGTAGGCCAAGGGCTCGAACTCGCTCGCGGACACGCCGCGGTCATCGCTCCAGAACCGCTTGAGCGTCACGGCGGTGCGCAGCTCGGGCGGCGCCACCGCGTACAGCTCGACGCGGTGACACGTGGAAAGCAGGACCCCCTCAGGGACATGCGCCCGCAGCGCCACCAACGCCCGGTCGAGGTCGGCGTCCGGAAAGGCCAGGGACTCGCGCAGGCTAATCGGCGCCCGCCGGTGGCTGACCCCGACCATCACGACGCGGAGCGAGCCCTCACCGCTGGTCATCTCAGTACCTCATCGGGTTGTGCGACTTGCCATGGCAGACCAGCGTGCATGTGCGGGCGGCGCGGTCCCAGACTGGCGCGGCGGCGCCGGAGACCGGTTGCACATCCGGCGCGAAGTTCACGTCGCCGGGGTACGTCCGGTTCGCGCTCCACGGCGCGAAGGCCGTCCCGTGCGTCCGGAAGTGGCACTCCGCACAGATGGCGTTGCCCTGCCCCGCGCCCGCGGTATCGATCTCCAGGCCGCCCGCGCCCATGCCGCGGATGCCGCTGATGTGCACGCCATGGAAGGGATAGTTGGTGTCCGGGCGCGGGTCGCCGCTAACGTCGGTGAATGGCGCTTCCCGATGACACAGGAAACAGAGCGCGAAGTCGCCGCTGTTGTAGAGCTCGTTCGCCGGTTTCAGATCGCGGTCCCGGTAGTTGGCGATGAGCAGGCCGCGGTAACGGCTCGTGTGCGGCGCCAGCCGCGCATCGCCCGGCGGCGTCCCCGGTACCGCCGGGCTGCCGACGAGCCGGTAGTTGCCGTGGCAGTTGACGCAACGGATGGTCGACGACGTCGTGAAGTTCCACAGCTTGCCGCCCGCGAGGCTCTGCTGGAGGGCGGAGCTCGCGTTCCGCCCCGGCGCTTCTACCGGGTGGTACGACGTATTCGCCGGGTCGAACTCCGCCCCGACGTCGTATTTCTGTTGCGATGCCTTTGTGTACGAGAGCTGCAAGGTGTAGCTCGAATGGCACTTGCGGCACAGCTCGTCTTCGTAGGTGATCGGGTTGACCCACGCCGGCGGGGATGCGGCGTTGGCACCGGAGATCTTGGCCAGCGCGCCAGACGCCAGCCAGCCGTTGGCCGTCTGCACGGGTGCGGCCGCGTTGGCCGCGTGCGGGTTGTGGCAGTCGCCGCATGCCGCGTGACGGTTGAGGACGCCGGCGAACTCGTCGACCTGGCCGTTTGTGTGTGTGGACAGCGTCGTCGCGGGGTGCGCGTAGAAGCTGCTCGTGGCCGGGTCGTTGGGCGGGACGTTGGTGTCGGAGTATTCGCTGGCGACGTTGGAGTTCGCCCCTGTGCCGTTGTGGCAGACGAAACACACGTTGCTCTGCGGCGCGGCGCGATTCAGGCCGCCGCCGCCCGCACCCGTGTGCGTCCGGTGGCACGTCGCGCAGGCGTCCGCCGTCGCCGTGTAGCCGCCGTGCGGGTCGAGGAACGGGCCCGCCGCAGCGGCCGGCCGGCCGACGCCGGGCCAGCGCGCGCCGGCCAACACCGCCAGCGCGAGCGCGGCCACGAGGGCTGCGCGCCGGGCCAGGGCCATTGCCCGAAGCAGCCATGCCACCTCACCCGCGCTGGTCATCACACTACCTGCCGGCGGGGGACCGGCCGCGTGACCGGCCCCCCGCTTCGTCGCATACAGCGAACCGTCACTTGTTGTGACACTTCTGGCAGATCCCGCGGTTGTCCATCCGCAGGAGCCGGCTGTCACCGGATCCGTTCCCGGTGTGACTGCCATCCGGCTGTTCCACGCTGCCTGAGTACATACCGACACCCGTCGCCGCGGTCGCGTTGCTCCCGTGTGCGGCGTGACACTTCAGGCAACTGCCGCTCAGTGTCACCGGGCCCGCACGTCCGTGCGTGTCACGGCCTGCGGGGTTCGTCGTGTGCCGGAACTTGAAGATCGCGTCACCGCTGCTCGCATCAGCCGATCCGGTGCTCGCCCAGTACCGGGTGTGGCACGTGGTGCACCACTTGCCGACCTGCCGCCCCGTGATCTCCGTGTCCGCAACCGGACCCGGTGGGGACTGGATCGCCGCCTGCCACTGGTCCGTGTACGACACGTCCCAGTAGTTGGTGGTCGAGTAGACCTTCGGGCTCTCGTCCGTGAGCAGGCCAGTCATGTCCGGCATGAACGCCGGGAGCGGCGCCCCGTACGACAGCAGGCCCGCCGGCACCTTCCTCAGGACACGGTAGTTGCCGTCCCCATGCGGGTCGTGGCACTTGCCGCAGGCCAAGTTGAAGCTGGACTTTCCCGGATCCGCGACGGCGTTGATGGCACCGTAGCCCCAGATCGTCTGAGGGGTGCCCGACACGCTGTGCGTGGATCCGGCCGGCAGACCCGGGGCCGCGAGGACACCGATGGCCGACGACGGCGGTAACGATGGGTCCGCCGTGTTGATCCGTGCGTTGGTGAAACCACCTCCCCGAAGAGCTCCCCCATCGGACTTGTTGGTCCCGTCGATCACGTCCAGCGACGAGCCGGCTGCAGCCGGCCCGTGACATGACGCGCACAACGAGGCCTGATCCTGGACGAGGTTCGGTTCGGCCTGCCCGCGGTGCGCCCGGTGGCAGGCCGCACAGCCATCGGCTGTGGCCCCCCATCCCTTGATGTGCGGACCGTTATCGGCCTGGGCGGACGGAGCGCCGGACGACATCACGACGAACGCCATCACCGCGAGCGCGACCGCTACCAGCCATACAGGCACGGCGGGCCAGAGGATACGCATTGCTTCCCACCTCCTTTCTCGTGGTGGATGTCATCGCGCTGGCGGGTTCACCCATATTCCATGTTCACGGTGGACAACCTCCCTTCCCCGCTACGGCCCGCCCGGC
Source organism: Chloroflexota bacterium (assembly GCA_021813085.1). GTDB lineage: Bacteria > Chloroflexota > Dehalococcoidia > DSTF01 > JACRBR01 > JADMII01. Next base: position 4,871 of record JAKAMA010000126.1, read on the forward strand.
CCCGCGGCCTGCCAGCGCGCCCCCGGGGCGTGCCGGCGTTCCGTGCCGCGGCGCCAGCTAGTCGCTCCATGTCTGCACGCGCCCGTTCTCCCGGTCGGTGACGTAGAGCCGCCCGCCCGAGAACGCGACGCCGTTCGGGAACCGGAACTGGCCGTCTCCGGTGCCCGCCTCTCCGAGGTCACGCAGGAACTCGGGCCGGTCGCCAGAGATGTCGTACACCTTGACGGTGTGCGCCGACGTGTCCGCGACGAAGAGATGGTTGTTGCCGTCGATCGCGACGCCGCGCGGCATCGCAAGGTCACCCTTCGCGAACCCGCGCGCGATGGCGGTGAGGAACTTCCCGTGCGCGTCGAACGCCTGGACGCGGCCGTTGTTGCCGTCCGCGACCCAGATCCTTCCGCGGTCGTCCACCGCGAGGCCGTTCGGGTACCAGAACTTGCCTTCGTCCGTACCCTGGCTGCCGAACGTCAGCTTCAGCGTCCCCGACGGGTCGAACACCAGCACCCGGTGCTTGTCGGCCGACACGTCGGTGACGTAGAGGTTGCCGTCCTTGTCGAAGGCCACCCCCATCGGATGCCAGGCGCCGACAAGCCGGAGCAGGCGGACCTCCGCCGGATCGAACGCGCGCAGAAAGGCGCCGTCCGCGGAGAACACGTCGAGCGCATCGTTCGCGCGGTCGGTGACGTAGACGTCGCCCTGCGGGCTGACGGCGATGTACACCGGCACCCGGCCGTTGGCCGTGGTGTTCGGGGGCGCGAACGACGACAACGGGTGCCCCTGCGGGTCGAAGATCCGGACCATGCGCTGGCCCGCGCTCTCCGTGACGTACATCCGGCCGTCGCGTCCGACGGCGACGCCAAGCGGTTGCGCGACCCCGAAGACCGAGCTTCGGTATTGCTCGCCCTGGCCGGCGAGGCCGGGGATTTGCGCACCGGGCAACTCGCTGATCGGCTTGCCCGTCTTGAGATACTGCGTGCCGAGCAGCACGACCCACCCGAGAGCCGCCAGCACGATCAGCACGACGACCAACTTCGCCCAGCCAGGCATCCGCGACGTGCGCCCCGGCGGGCCCTCAGGCTGCGGCCACGCGGTCGCCGTCATGGCGTCACCCCCTTTGGTCCCGCCGTCGCGTGCGGCGGCGGTTTGGAGTTGGTCAGGCGTGATACGCCTGCCTGCGCGTTGAAGTTGTCTGGCTCCAACCGCAGCGCTTGCTGGAACGCGGCGACCGCCTGCGCGCGCTCGTTGCGCGCCTCCCGTACCAGCCCCAGCCCCACATAGGCGTTCGCGAACGCGCTCGCGCCCTTGACCGCCGCTTCCAACTGGTCGGCGGCCTCGGCGAACTTTCCCTTGCCGTAGGCCACCATCCCCAACGCGTAGGCGCGCTGCGGTGCCTGGCCCTTCCGCTCGTAGGCGGCGGCGAGCTGCTGGTACGCCTCCGTGTAGTTCGGGACGTAGCGCACCGCTGTCGACAGCGCGTTAATCGCCTCGTCGACCTTGCCGTCCGCGAGGAACGCCGTGCCGAGCAGCTCCCACGCGTCCGCGTCCATCCGCGAGATGGCCACCGCCACCTTCAGGTGCTCGACGGCGTCGGCTGGCCGCTGCTGGTCGAGGTACGCCCTGCCCAGGTAGTACTGCGCCGCCTGGGTGACGTCGCCCGGGATCTCGTCGTTCTTCGTGAGGTCGATCACCTTCGTGAGGTGCTGGATGGCGCCCGCCCGGTCGCCCGTCGCGAGCAGCGCCCGCCCCAGCCCCATCAGGGTCAGGACGCTGTCCGGCTTGATCTCGAGCGCGGCCTGGTACTGGACAGCCGACTCCGCGTACCGGTGATTCGTATAGTACAGGTCACCGAGGGAAATCCGCGCGCTGACGTCCCCCGGGGTGGCACGCACCGCCTGCTCGAAGCGGGCGATGGTCTGTTCGGTCAGACTCGGCGTGCGCGTCTTCCCCTGGCGGTCGAGGTAGTAGTAGGCGCCGAAGCCCACCACGGCGAGCACGAGCAAGGCGCCCGACCAGACCAGCAGCCGGTCGAGCAGGGAGCCGGGGACGGAGAGCGATCGATGCTTGAACCGCGCGAGCATGATCTCCTCGATTCACATGGGGCCGCGGCGCGCACGCCCGCGACCGCCTCTCTTCATGGTCGCGGAGGTCGTTGCCGCTCGCATGAATCCGGCGACATGTCTTTGGTACAGGACGACGGGTATCGAAC
>JAKAMA010000127.1 GCA_021813085.1 Chloroflexota bacterium
CGAACCCTGCTCGTGGGTGTACGTCGAGGGTCCCCTCACCGAGCGCGCGGTGCTCGATGCCGTCGCCGCCGGCCGCGTCTTCATCTCCGAAGGTTCCGCCGGCCCCTTCATCGAGCTGCGCGCCGACGCCGATGGCGACGGCGTCTTCGAGGCGCTGCCCGGCGACCGCATCGATCCGCCCGCGGACCGCGCGGTGCGCTTCCACGTGACCTACCGCGGCCCCGAAGGCAAACACATCCGCCTCATCGGCCGCGACGGACTCGTGCGCGAGATCACGCCGGACACGGAGGAGCACGAGAGTCAGTTCGATCTGCGGCTCGAGGGCAAGGGCTACCTCCGCGCCGAGGTGCGCGGCTACCGCGGCCGTCCCGACCGCGGCGAGGTCGTCCACGCGCTCACCAACCCGATCTACTGGGGCGCGTGGTAAGAGCCCGTGCCGTGGCCCGCGCCTGGCGCCGGCGGAGCTGAAGCTCCGCGGCTACGTCTGCTGTCTGTTGTCTGTTGTGCCGACCGCGCAGCCCGGGCGGCTGCGCTCCAGAGCGTGACCGGAGGTGACGCGTCGTGGCTACGGCGCGCACGGGCCGCTACGTCTGCCGTTGGCCGTTTGCTGTTTGCTGTGCTGAGGGCGACGCCGCCAGCAGCCCCTCGTTCATGCTGCCGCTGCGGAACCCCGCGAGGTCCAGCGTCACGTACTTGTAGCCCAGGTTCTTGAACCGCCGGACGATCCGCTCGCGCTGCGCGACCACCGCCGGCAGCTCCTGCGGCTCGACCTCGATGCGCGCTACGTCGCTGTGGTGCCGCACGCGGAGCTGCCGCAGCCCGAGGCCGCGCAGGAACGCCTCCGCCGCGCCGATCTGGTCGAGCGCCTCGACCGTCACCGGCGTGCCGTAGGGGATCCGCGAGGACAGGCAGGCCATCGCCGGCTTGTCCCACGTCGGCAGGCCGCGCGCCTTCGACAGCCCGCGGATCTCGGCCTTGGTCAGCCCGGCCTCGATGAGCGGGCTGCGCACCCGGTGCTCGCCCGCCGCCACCCGCCCCGGGCGGTGGTCCCCCAGGTCGTCCAGGTTGCAGCCATCGACGACCCAGGCGTAGCCCTCGCGCTGCGCCATCTCTTCGAGCAGCGAGTACAGCTCGGTCTTGCAGTGGTAGCAGCGCAGCGGCGTGTTCTCGACATAACCGGGCCGGTCCATCTCCGACGTGCCCAGGAGCACGTGGCGGATGCCGATCCGGGCGGCCAGGTCCTTCGCCTCCTCGACTTCGGTTGCCGGGACGGAGGGCGAGACGCCCGTCACGGCGACGGCGCGTGGGCCGAGTGCGTCGGCAGCGGCGGCGGCCACGAGCGTGCTGTCGGCGCCGGCCGAGAACGCCACGACCACCGAGCCCATCTCCCGCAGGATGCCGTGCAGCGTATCCAGCTTCTCTTGCATGCGGTCACTATACCAGCCCGCGCGCGGCCGGCCGCCGGACGGGGACGGGCTGTGCGACGCAGGCAGAAGACGGCGGCGCCGCCGGCCCGCGCATACCCTAACCAAAGCTATGAAACCGGCGGGAGATCCTACAGCGCAAGACGCGCGCGGTCGATACAGAACAAGAGGCCAGCCGCCTGCCGAAGCGAGGGATATGCGCACCGAATCGCCGTCCAGGGCCCATCTGCGCTTTGCCATCCTCAGCTTCGGACTGATCGTGCTCACCGCTACCGGCACCATCCTAATGGCCCGCGCGCTGATCGCCCGGGCCGAGACGACCGCCGCCGTGCGCTTCACACGGTCGCTCGTCGCCGCCCCGGTGCAGACGGCGCTCGACGGCGGCCAACGCGGGTCGCTCAGCGCGGCCGACTTGCGGGCACGCGCGGATGCCCTCCTGCCATTCGTCGCAGGCGACGTGCTCGCGGTGCGGGTCTGGTCCGGCGGCAGCGTCGTCGCCGCGCACGGGGCGGCGATGCCCGCGGGCGTGACGCCTGGCGGCCGCGCCTCGGCGCGCTTCCGCGCGGCCGACGGCCAGTCCGTGTTTGCCACCTACCTCGAAGGCCCGAACTACGCGATAGAAATCGACCGGGCGGCAGCGCCCATCGATCAGGCGACCGGCGCATTGCAGGGCCAGTTCATGACGCTCGCCGCTGTTGTGGCGTTGCTTGCCTTCGGGCTGACGCAGGGGGTGTTCTGGCTGAGCCTGCGCCGCTGGGCACACCAGCATTCGCGCCTCGCCTTCATGTACACGCGCGGAGAGGAACTGCGCGCGTCGCTCGACTTCCACGAGGTCGCTGCCCAGATCACGCACGACGGCACGCTGCTGTCCCGGGCTCAGTACGGCTTCCTCGCCCTGTTCGACGCCGACACCGGCGACCTCGTGCTGCGCGCCAGCTACGACGCGCTCAAGGGCCAGGAGGACCAGCACCAGCGCGCGATCGACGAGTGGTTCATGCGCCGTTGCGTCGCCACCAACTCGACGATCGTCAGCGCCCAGCCGCTGGCAGCCTGCTCGCAGGCCTTTGGCGTCGATCTGGGCGGCGATGGCCGCGCGATGCTCCTCTGCGTGCCGATGTCACTCCGCGACCGCGTCATCGGTGCCCTGGCGTTCATCCGCTCGTCCGCGGGCACACGCTACGCGAGCGCCGACGTCCGGCTCGTCGAGGAGCTCGCGGACCAGGCCGTGATGGTCGTCGAGCAGGCGCTCCTCTTTGCCAAGGTGCGCTCGTACGCGGACGAGCTGGAGATGTCGTACGACACGACCCTCAAGGTTCTGATGGCCGCGCTCGATACGAAGGACGACGCGACCGAAGGCCACTGCGAGCGCGTCGCGAAGCTCACCGCCCACCTCGCGCGCCAGATGGAGATCCCGGAGCCTGCGCTCGTCGATATGGAGCGGGGCGCCCTCCTGCACGACGTCGGCAAGATCGGCGTGCCCGACGCCGTGCTCAAGAAGCCGAAAGAACTGAACGAGCTCGAGTGGGAGGCGATGCGCAAGCATCCGCTCCTCGCTGGCGTCATGGTGGGCAAGGTCGGCTTCCTCGAGGGCGCGCTGCCAATCCTGCTCTACCACCACGAGCGCTACGACGGTGCCGGCTACCCGTTCGGCCTCGTCGGCGACAAGATCCCGCTCGACGCGCGCATCTTCTCCGTCGTCGATTCCTACGACGCCATGACCTCGGACCGGCCCTACCGCAAAGCCATGAGCCACGAAGAGGCGATGGCCGAGGTCCGCGACAACAGCGGCACCCAGTTCGACCCGCTCGTCGTCGTCGCGTTCGAGGAGCTCATGGCGTCGAAGCCGCACCTGCAGGCGCGTGCACCCCACCCGATCTCGCGCGACCACGTCGCCCACGACGCGGGCTTCGCGCCCGAGGACGAAGCCCAGCCTGCCGCGTAGCGCGCTGCTGAAATGCAGCCGCGGAGCTGTAGCTCCGCCCTGGCTACGGGCCTGCTGCTCTGCTCTGGAAGTAGATTCGCCCGCGCGCCGCCCTTCGACGCGCCCGCAGACGAGCGGGGACGCCGCGTAGGGGCACAAGGCTTTGTGCCCCTACTGGTGCCGCACCGCGGCTGCTCTGCCGTTCATGCGGGCCCGGTGGCGGCGCGCGGGCATGGGGCCTGCCTTGCCGACGCGAACGGGCGGCCCGTTCTCCCTCATCCGGAGCGCAGCCGCCCCCGGCTGCGCGTCTCGGATGGGCGGCTGCGGATGGATGTGCTACGACTCGCCGGCCAGGTCGCGCTTACCCTGTCCGCTGGCCAGCGCCGCGTGGTTGAGGATGTTGCGGGACATCGACGACTCCTCGCCCGACGCCCGCGCGCCGTAGATCGCCGCGCGCACGCGGTGCGCCTCCTGCGACGCCGGTTCGGCGATCACCGCGAACTCGACGAGGTGGCAGGCCAACCGCAGGTCGCCGCCGGCCTGCAGTTCCGCCGCCCGCGCCAGCACGCGGTCGAGCCCGCCGGTGAGCGCGACCCGCTCGCGCGCCTGCTCGGCGCGCGGCGCCGGCAGCAGGTTGTCGGGTTCGCCGTCGTACCAGCCTCCGTACAGCCGCCAGATGTTGCGCAGGATGAACTGCGGGTGGTCGTAGATCGGCCGCAGGTACGGCTTGGCGAGCAGGTGCTCTGGCATCTCGACCTCATGCAGCACGCGGTCGAGCGTGGCGCCGGCATTCATCAGCGCCAGCGTCTGCGACTCCAGGGAGTCCAGCAGGTCCGCCGTATCGGTGAGCGCGGCCTGCACGCGGTCGGCACCGAAAACCGGCATGCCGTGGCCCGGGATCATCGCCTCCGCCCCGAGCGCCGCCATCTGGCGCAGCGCCGCCGCCCAGTCGCCCGCAAAGCGCTGCACCTTCTGCGGATTGCCCGCGTTCGGCGCCGCCCAGATGAACAGGTCGCCGGGGAAGAGCATCAGCCGCTCCGGCACCCACGTCCACGTCGCGTCGTCGGTCTCGCCGCGCCCGTGGTGCAGCTCGAACGTCAGACCGCCGCGGCGGAACGTCATCCGGTCGTGGTAGGTCACGTCGGGGTATCGATACTCATCGAACCAGCGGAAACGCTCGATGGGCAGGGCGAACTGGCGGACGTTGATCGCCGCGTTCCATCCCTTCGTCTTCTTGTAGCGGTCGAAGTTCGCCCCGAGCTGTGCGTGCCCGTAGACCACCGGCCGCGGCCAGCGGCGCTCGTCCGCCTCCTGCTCGAACGGCCGCACGCCGAAGATGTGGTCCACGTGATGGTGCGAGAAGATCGCGCCCGCCAGCGGCGTCTCGGGCCGCCAACGACGCACCGCGTCGTACAGCGGCTTCGTGTCGTTGACCGCGCCGGTGTCGAGCATCACGAGCCCGTCGCCGGTGTCGATGGTGTTCGCGCTGGCCAGCCCCTTGTAGAACAGCACGCCGTCGAGGATCTCGTCGCCCTCCGGGTAGCGCGCGTGCACGGGGTGCGCGTCTGCGGACTCCAGCGCGCCCGTCCACAACCGCTCGGCGATCTCGCGGATGTTCGGCACGGTCTTCTTCCTCCTGTGTCTGGCGTCGGGTGAGAGGAGTGTAGCGCGGGCGCGCGCTGTGCGTGCGCGGGCGCTACGATTCGAGCGTCACCCCACGCGCCTCGAGCAGCGCGACGAAGGCATGCTCGTCGAGCACCTCGGTGCCGAGCTGCTGCGCCTTCGCGAGCTTCGACCCCGGCTCGCCGCCGGCGACGACGTAGCTCGTCTTCTTCGACACGCTCGACGTGACCGCGCCGCCGTTTCGCTTCACCAGCGACTCCGCGCCGTCGCGCGAGAAGCGGTCGAGCCGCCCCGTAATCACGAACGTCAGCCCGCTCAGCGCACCCTCGCGCGCGCCGCCCGACGCCTCGCGCATGTTGACACCCGCGGCGCGCAGCTTCTCGACCAGCCGGCGGTTCTCATCGAGCGCGAAGAACTCCCGCACGCTCTCGGCGATCGTCGTCCCGATGCCGGGGATCTCGTCGATCTCCTCCGTCGATGCGTCCACCAGCGCGTCCATGCTCCCGAAGTGGTTGGCGAGGATCGATGCTACCTCTCCCCCGACGTGCCGGATGCCCAGCGCGAAGATTACCTGCGCGAGCGACCGCTGCTTGCTCGCTTCGATCGATGCGAGCAGGTGGTCGACGCTCTTCTCGCCCATCCGCTCGAGCTTGAGCAGCTCGTCACGCCGCTCGCGCAGCCGATAGAGGTCGCCGCCGTCGAGCGCCAGCCCCGTCCGCATGAGCTGCGCCGCGAGCGACTCGCCGATGCCGTCGATATCCATCGCGCCGCGCCCGACGAAGTGTTCGAGCAGCCGGAAGCGCTGCGCCGGGCATGCGCGGTTCGGGCAGTAGTACATCGCCTCGCCCTCGGGCCGCACGACCGGCGTGCGACAGGCCGGGCAGGTCTTCGGCATGCGGAAGACCTTCTCCTTCCCTGTGCGCCTGCTGAGCACCGGTCCGACGACCTGCGGGATCACGTCGCCCGCGCGCTGGACGATCACTGTGTCGCCGGCGCGGATGTCCTTGCGGCGGATGTCGTCCTCGTTGTGGAGCGTCGCGAGCTGCACGGTCGCACCGGCGATCTTCACCGGCTCGAGCACCGCGAACGGGTTCAGCGAGCCGGTGCGGCCGACGTTGACGTCGATGCGCAGCAGCTTCGTCGTCGCCTGCGTCGGCGGGAACTTGTAGGCGATGGCCCAGCGGGGCTCGCGGCCGACCGCACCGAGCTGGCGCTGGTAGCCCAGCGCATCGACCTTGATGACGATGCCGTCGATCTCATAGTCGAGCGCGTCGCGGCGCTCGACCCATTCCGCGCAGAACGCGGCCGCCTCATCGATCGTCTGCACACGGCGAATCTCCGGGTTCACCCTGAAGCCGAGCTTCCTGAGCCACTCGAGCACGTCCCAGTGCGTCGCGGGCGGTTCGCCGTCCTCCTGCCAGCCGAGCTGGTACAGGAACGCATCGAGCGGGCGCGACGCCGTGACCTTCGGGTCGAGCTGCCTGACGGAGCCCGCGGCCGAGTTGCGCGGGCTGGCGAACAGCGGCTGCCCGGCCTCGCCCCGCTCGAAGTTCAGCTTCTCGAAGCCGCTCTTCGTCATGTAGATCTCGCCGCGCACCTCGAAGCGGCGCGGCGCCCTCCCCTGCAGTCGCTGCGGCACCGACCGGATCGTGCGGACGTTTGCCGTGATGTTCTCGCCCCGCGCGCCGTCGCCGCGGGTGGCGGCCGTGACGAGTTGCCCGTCCTCGTACACGAGCGCGACGGCGAGGCCATCGATCTTCGGCTCGCAGACCATCGCGAAGTCGTCGCGCTCCAGCAGTCCCCGCGTGCGCCGGTGCCAGGCCCGCAGGTCGTCCTCGCTGAAGGCGTTGGCCAGCGACAGCAGCGGCACACGATGCTCGACGATGCCGAACGTCTCGACGGGCGCCCCGGCGACGCGCTGCGTCGGCGAGTCGGGCGTGATCAGCTCCGGATGCTCCGCCTCCAGCCGGCGCAACTCCTGCATCAGCGCGTCGAACGCGGCGTCGGAGATCTCCGGCTGGTCGAGCACGAAGTAGCGGTGCTCGTGGTAGGCGATCTCGGCGC
>JAKAMA010000128.1 GCA_021813085.1 Chloroflexota bacterium
CGCGCCCGAACGCGAGCTGCGCCGGCGCGTCGTCGAGCGCGGCGAGCCCGTCGGCGACGACGTCGCCGAGACGGTGCGCCGGCTCCACGAAGTGGTCGCAGGAGTAGACGCTGCCGTCGTGCTCCATCGCCAGCGCCCGCCCGCAGGTCTTGGCCATCACACACAGGCTCGCCGATTCCCCGCGCCACACGCGAACGCACTCCACGAAGATCTGCACGGCGATGCGCTCCACGTCGTTGCGGATCCACTCGTCGAACACGGTGCAGAGGAACGTGCCCATCGCCTCAGGCGTCACTGAAAGGTCGGACACGCCGCCTGCGGCTGTTCGCTGCACGACGGGGAGGAACTGCAGCCAGCGGACGCCGTGGTCGACGAAGAAGCGATAGACCTCCGTCGGGTGGGGAGCTGTCACGGCGTTGAGCGTGCAGAGCACGTCGGCGTGGATGCCGTGACGCTGGAGCCGCGTCAGCGCCCGCAGCACCCGCTCGTGCGTTGGGTGGCCGGCCTTGTCGGTGCGGCAGGCGTCGTGGAGCCGGGCCGGGCCGTCGATGCTGATCCCGACATGGAAGCGGTGCTCGGCGAGAAACGCGCACCACGCGTCGTCCAGCAGCACACCGTTCGTCTGCAGGTTGTTGATGCACGTCCAGCCCGACGGCAGGTACCGCTCCTGCAGCGCGAGCGCCCCGCGGTAGAAGTCCGGCCCGCAGAGGGCCGGCTCCCCTCCGTGCCACACGAAGTGCACCACTGGCCCGGCGCTCGCCTCGATGAATGACCGCACGAAGGCCTCCAGCACCGTGTCGGTCATGCGGAAGTGTTCGTCGGGCGGGAAGAGGCGCGTCTTGCCCAGGTAGTAGCAGTAGCGGCAGTCGAGGTTGCAGATGGGCCCCGACGGCTTTGACATCACGACAAACGGTTCAGCAGTCGCTGGCATGGGGAGAGCCGGCTCCGGATTCCTGGGCGCTGAGCTGATGATACCCGTGCCGTCACCGCCGGGGGAGCCGTGGTGGGGCGGCCGCACACCTGTACGGGCGTGGCCCGCACGCAATGGTGGCGGCGCCCTCGCCCACCGGTCGGGCGAACTGTGTCGACAGCCGCCAGCACGGCGGCAGCGCCGGTTACACCGTGAACGTGGCTGAGCGACCGAGGACGTTGCCGGCGCTGTCCAGCGCCTCGACCGCGAACGCCGCGGCGGCGCTCTCCAACGACAGGTCGCCAATCGTTACCAAAGCGTGACCGCGGTTCCCTCCGGTGATGGGCGATCGAAACAGTGCCGGCCCAGAAGCATCATCGGACGCTGGGACGGCCCACGTGGTCGATGCCGAACCGCCGGAGCGGTGGCGCGGGTCCTGAACAGGTGCCGCGCGGCTGCCGACATGGCCGGCCTGATCCTGGCGCGTCAACGCGGCCGACGGCCAGCCGCGGCCCCCGACGACGCATCAGCACAAGGTGGCGGTGCCGGTCGGCGTTGGTGTGGCCGTGCCGGCGCCGGTTGCAGTGGGTGTCGGCGTGCAGGTCGCGGTGGCCGTCGGTGTCGGCGTGTCGGTCGCCGTGTTCGTCGGCGTGTTGGTGGCCGTGTTCGTCGGCGTGTTGGTCGCCGTGTTCGTGGGCGTGTCGGTCGCTGTGTTCGTCGGCGTGTTGGTGGCCGTGTTCGTCGGCGTTGGCGTGGGCGTGTCGGTCGCGGTGGCTACCGCCGTGCTGGTGGCCGTTGGCGTGGGCGTGTCGGTCGCCGTGGGCACCGCTGTGCTGGTGGCCGTTGGCGTGGGCGTATCGGTCGCTGTGGGCACCGCCGTGCTGGTGGCCGTTGGCGTGGGCGTATCGGTCGCGGTGGGCACGGCCGTGCTGGTGGCCGTCGGCATGGGTGTAGCGGTGTCGGTCGTCGTGGCCGTAGCCGTCGCGGAGGCGGTCGGCGTGAGCGTGGGCGTTGCCGTGGCGGTGTCGGTGGGCGTCGCCGTGGCGGTGTCGGTCGCTGTGGGCGTGAGCGTAGGCGTTGCGGTAGCGGTGGCGGTCGCTGTGGCCGTAGCCGTCGCGGAGGCGGTCGGCGTACGCGTGGGCGTTGCCGTGGCGGTGTCGGTCGCTGTGGGCGTGAGCGTAGGCGTTGCGGTAGCGGTGTCGGTCGCTGTGGGCGTAAGCGTGGGCGTTGCGGTAGCGGTGTCGGTCGCCGTACTCGTGGCCGTTGTGGTTGGGATAGCGGTGTTGGTGGCCGGTGGCATCGCCAGCGCGATTCCGTGGCCCGTGCTGGAGATCGGGCGGATCGGGATGCCGTTCTCGAGGCCGTCGGCCCAGACGTCGACCGCGTTCGTTGCCGCGGCGGACGGCACCATGACGCTGATCGTGAAGCTGCCAACGCCCCCGCCCGCGCCGAGGTCGGCGGTCTGCGCCTTACTCGTGATGAAGATGGAGCCCGAGCCGCTGCGGACGACAGCGCAGACGTCCGGCTGCGCGAGCACCGTGGTGTCGTTGTTCGTGATCGTCCCCGTGACCGTGAGCTGCCCGGCGTTGAGCGTTGCGCTCACGTTGGAGAGGACGGCGCTTCCCGGGACCGTGTTGCCCGCCGTGAGGGCGGAGTCGAAATTCAGGCGTCCGAACGCGTTCGAGATGGTCGAGGATGGCGCGCGGCTGGTCGCCGAGAAGAAGTCCGGCATGCCGTTCTGCCACGAGCGCAGGCATCCCTGCACGACATCCTTCTCGACGACGGTGCCGTTGGCGCCGGTGAACGTGACGAGGAAGTCGTGGCCGAGGAAGTTTGCGCCGGTGTTGTTGATCAGTTCGGCGGCATAGGTGTCGCCGGTGCCGTTTTGCGTGAGCGACGTATCGACCAGGCTGCACGTTCCCGCGAAGGCTACCAGTCCGACGGCCGTGATCAGCGCGAGGATCCGTTTCACCTTCTCCGCCTCCTCTAGGCCGCGAACTCACATCCAGTCCAGTCGAGATTATCGGTTCAATGTCGCACGCGTGATAGGGAGTAGCCATGAGGATCAGATGAGGCTTTTCAGATCTTCGATGTCCGCCGTGCCGCACGTTTGCGTGTGCGACGCATCGGCGATGTTCGCTCGAGGCAGCGATGCCATCTCGCCTCGCAGCCGTTGGCCCGACGCGCGGTGGCCGCAATGGGACTGGCGGCGGCACATCCAGCGACGCGAGTGACGCGTTGCCGAAGGTACGGCGCGCCGCCTTGCCGTGCGTTGGACCGGTTAGAACGGCCAGGTCCACTCCCGGACCTCAGGCGCGTCCTCTCCGTGATCGCGCGTGTACTGACGCGCCCGCAGCCGCGTATCGACCATCAGTTGCCGCACGTGCGCCGCCCGCGCGTCCAACCCCGGGACGCGGTCGATGACGTCCATGACCAGGCGATACCGGTCAAGGTTGTTCAGCATCGCCATGTCGAACGGCGTCGTCGTCGTCCCCTCTTCGATGTAACCGCGCACATGCAGGTTGGCGTGGTTGGTCCGGCGGTACGTTAGCCGGTGGATCAGCCACGGGTAGCCGTGATACGCGAACATCACCGGCCGGTCCCTGGTAAAGAGCGCGTCGAACTCGGCGTCCGATAGCCCGTGCGGATGTTCGCTCGCCGGTTGCAGGCGCATCAGGTCGACGACGTTGACGACCCGGATCTTGAGGTCGGGGACGTGCGTGCGCAGCAGCGCCGTGGCGGCGAGCGTCTCCATCGTCGGCACGTCGCCCGCGCACCCCATCACCACGTCCGGCTCTGCCCCGCTGTCGTTGCTCGCCCAGTCCCAGATGCCGATGCCGCGTGTGCAGTGGATGATCGCCTCGTCCATCGGCAGATAGTTGAGCCCCGGCTGCTTGCCCGCCACGATCACGTTGACGTACTGGCGGCTGCGCAGACAGTGGTCGGCGACCGAGAGCAGCGTGTTCGCGTCGGGTGCCAGGTAGACGCGGATGATCTCCGCCTTCTTGTTCACGACGTGGTCGATAAACCCCGGATCCTGGTGCGAAAAGCCGTTGTGGTCCTGGCGCCAGACGTGCGACGTCAGGAGATAGTTCAAAGACGCGATCGGCCGCCGCCACGGGATTTCGCGCGTCACCTTCAGCCACTTTGCGTGCTGGTTGAACATCGAGTCGACGATGTGGATGAACGCCTCGTAGCAGTTGAAGAGGCCGTGGCGCCCCGTGAGCAGATACCCCTCCAGCCATCCTTCGCAGAGATGCTCGCTGAGCACCTCCATCACGCGCCCGTCCGGCGCCAGGTGGTCGTCGATGGGGATGCGCTCCGCGTCCCAGGCGCGATCCGTCGCCTCGAACAGCGCGGTCAGGCGGTTCGACGCGGTCTCGTCGGGGCCCATGATGCGGAAGTTCGCGGGATTATGCCGCACGACGTCGCGCAGGTAGGTGCCGAGCACGCGCGTCGCCTCGGTCGACGTCGTCCCCGGCCTGGCGACCTCGACGGCGTAGTCCCGGAAGTCCGGCAGCGTCAGATCGCGGAGCAGGAGGCCACCGTTCGCGTGCGGGTTGGCGCTCATCCGCCGCTCGCCGCGCGGCGCCAGCGCGGTGATCTGCGGGATCGGCGCGCCGTCTTCCGTGAACAACTCCTGTGGCCGGTAGCTCCGCATCCAGTCCTCGAGCATGCGGACGTGGTCAGGCTTCTCGGCGAATTCCGTGATCGGCACCTGGTGTGCGCGGAACGTGCCCTCGACCGGCAGGCCGTCGACCACCTTTGGCCCCGTCCAGCCCTTCAATGTGCGCAGCACGATCATCGGCCAGCGCGGCCGCTCGCCGGGGCCATCGTGGCGGGCCGCGCTCTGGATGCGCGCGACCTCGTCCAGCGCCTGATCGAGCGTTGCGGCCATCCGCTGGTGCATCGCCGCTGGCTCATCTCCCTCCACGAAGAGGGGCGCATAGCCCACGCCCTCGAGCAGGCTCCGCAGCTCTCCCTGGGGGATCCGGGCGAGCACCGTCGGGTTGGCGATCTTGTAGCCGTTGAGATGGAGCACGGGTACCACGGCGCCGTCCTGCTGCGGGTCGAGGAACTTGTTCGCCTGCCAGCTCGTGGCGAGCGGACCGGTCTCCGCTTCGCCGTCACCGACCACGCAGAACACGACGAGGTCCGGGTTGTCGAATGCCGCGCCGTACGCGTGCGCCAACGCGTACCCCAGCTCGCCGCCTTCGTGGATCGACCCCGGCGTCTCGGCGGCGACGTGGCTGGGGATGCCGCCGGGAAAGGAGAACTGACGGAAGAACTTCCGCATCCCCTCGGCGTCCATTGTGATGTGCGGGTACACCTCGCTGTACGTGCCTTCGAGGTAGACGTTCGCGAGGATCCCCGGCGCGCCGTGGCCCGGGCCGATCACGTAGATGGCGTTGAGGTCGCGCGCCCTGATCGCCCGGTTCACGTGCACGTAGATGAAGTTCAGGCCGGGCGTGGTGCCCCAGTGCCCCAGCAGCCGCGGCTTGATGTGCTCGATCCGCAACGGCTCGCGCAGCAGCGGGTTGTCCATCAGGTAGATCTGGCCGACCGCGAGGTAGTTGGCCGCCCGCCACCAGGCGTCGATCAGGCCAAGCTCATCGGCCGAAAGGGGACCCGCCGGCTGTGCCGCCGCCACATTCGGGCTGTTGCTCGTCATCATGACCTCCCTGCGCGATCCTTTCGCGCCCGGTGGCGTTGCTTCATCGTACCGCGCGCGCCCGCGCCGAGAGCACGTCGTACGTGTCCCGCGCGATGACGCGGGCCTCGTCGCTGGGGATGACGTACGCCCCGATGGCGCTCGCCTCGCTGCTGAACCGGCCCTCTCCCCCCGTGAGCGCCGCGTTTCGCTCGGTGTCGACCGAGATGCCGAGCGGCGCAAGCGGCTCGCAGATGCGCCGCCGCACCTCCGGCGCCCGCTCGCCGATGCCGCCGCCGAAGACGACGGCCTGCACCCGTCCCAGCACCGCCAGGTAGGCGCCGATGTACTTCTGTGCGCGGTAGCAGAACAGCTCGACCGCGGCGTGCGCGCGCGGATGCCCCTGCGCCTCTTCGGCGAGCAGCCTGGCCATGTCGGAACTTGTGCCGGACACGCCTCGCAAGCCGGACTCGTGGTTGAGGAGGTGGTCGATCTCGTCGGCCGACAGGCCCTGTTCGCGTTGCAGATACGTAATCACCGCCGGGTCGACGTCTCCGGGCCGCGTGCCCATCACCAGCCCCTCGACCGGTGTGAAACCCATCGACGTGTCGAGCGAAGCGCGCCCGCGCACGGCGGCGGCCGAGCAGCCGTTGCCAAGCTGCAGCGTCACGATGGAGACGTCCTCCGGGCGCCTCCCCGTCAGCGCGGCGAAGCGCTCGCTCATCGATCGGTGCGCGATGCCGTGATAGCCGTACCGCCGCACGCCGTGCTTGAGCGACAGCTCCTGCGGCAGCGCGTACTCCGCCGCGACCGCGGGCATGGTGGCGTGGAACGCCGTGTCAAAGACGGCGACCATCGGCACGCCGTGCAGGTGTCCTCGCGCCGCCCGGATGCCCTCGAGCGACGGCCCGTTGTGCAGCGGCGCGAAGCGCCGCGCCGCCGCAATCGCCGCGACGACGCCATCATCGATGACAGTTGGCTCTGTGAAGGCGCCGCCGTGCACCACGCGATGGCCGACGCCGTCTATCGCATCGCGCACCTCCGGGTCGAGGAGGTCCAGGAGGTGGCCGAGGGCACTGCGCCAGTCGGGGATCGGCGCCGCGCGCCGCACGTCGCTCCGGTCCGCGACGCGCAGCGTCAGCACGGCGTCGGGCCCGATCGCCTCGACGGCACCCTCGAGGCGGCTCACGACGCTGGTTGCGTCCACCGACATGAGCCGGAGCTTGAGGCTGGAGCTGCCGCAGTTGACAACGAGGATGTCCATGCTCGACAGCATAGACGGATCCGGTCGTGGTGCGCGCGGCAGTGGCCAGGCCGTGTGGGCACTGCCCCGCGTGATACCATGCCCGCGATGCTCCGCTCCGCCACGATTGTCCTCTGCGCGGTCGCGCTCGGCGCCGCCGCGTGTGGCGGTGTCACCGCCAGCGCCGGCCGCTCCACGCCGCGCCCGCCT
>JAKAMA010000129.1 GCA_021813085.1 Chloroflexota bacterium
TTTGCGGGGGACCGTACTCCGGGCACAGGGGCCGGCTCGATGCGAGCCGGCCTGCGCGTTTCCGGCGGCAGGCCGGCAGCCGCCGGGTGGCCAAGCGGAAACGCTTGCCGCCGGCGCACGTTCATGTAGGAGACGACCCCGCGCGGGGTGGGGTGGAAGCGTCACGTCACAGGTAGGAGGGTATCCAGTGGTCAACGACATCATGCTGTCCGCGATGGCGTGGGCGTCGAGCCTGAAGAACGCGGTCGCGACGCGGATCCACGAGGAGCGCGGGCAGGACTTGCTTGAGTACGCCGTGCTGGCCGGCGCAGTCGGTATCGTCGCGGCGATCGCGCTGATCGGCGCCGGCGCGGCGGGCTGGCTGAACTTCGCTTCCTTCAAGAACAAGATTGCGAACTGCGTCAGCTTCAGCAACACCTGCGGGGCGTAGGTGGGGAAGGGGGTGGAACTCATCCGCTCCTTTCTGGTGACTGAGTTGATAGGCAGGTCAGAACGCGGACAGGGTCTCGTCGAGTTTGCGGTGATCCTTCCGCTGTTCTTCATCTTCCTGTTCGTCGTCATCGACGCGGGCCTGCTCCTTGCCCGGTACAACAATGAGACGAACGCGGCGAAGGAAGGCGCTCGCTACGGCGCGGTGGGTGCGAGCGACTCCCAGATCCGTGCGCGTGTCGCGGCGCAAGCGCACGGCCTGCTGGATCATGCGACGAACTGCGCCGCTGCCCCGGTGACCGATATCTGCGTCGAGTGGATCCCGGGGCCCGGTCCCAACGGCCCGGCGCCCGGACAGGTGGGCTCGTCCGTGCGCGTCACGGTGCACTATCGATACAAGCTCAACACGCCGCTCATCAACGGAAACATTCTGGGGATGAGCATCTTCGGGTTAGGAGACGGGATCGACACATCGGAGTGCGCCGTACAACGGCTGGAGCGCCCGGTAGCGAACCCTGTGCGGACGAGCGCAGCGACAACATGCTGAGCGCGCGAAACGCGGCGCGGGGTGGTGGCCGGGGCGTCCATGGATCAGAGCGTGGACAGGCGCTGCTCATGTTTGTCGGGATCTTCACGGTGCTGCTGGCGATGGGCGCGTTCGTGTTGAACCAGGGTTTGTTCCAGGATCGCCGCCGCATCGCGCAGAAGGACGCCGACGCGGCGGCACGCGCTGGTGCGGCCGCGTACCTCAGCACAGAGTCGCTTAGTTCCCAGCAGTCCGATGCCGTCCAGCGCGCACGAGCGATGGCACACGCGAACGGCGCTACGCCGGGCGCGTCCGAACCTCTTGCCGTCGAGAAGACGTCGGCCGACTGCCCAACACTCGGCGGGATGATCTCGGGCGCGCCGTCGGTCGAGGTCGCGATCAAACGTCCCGCGCCCACACTGTTCAACTCGGCCTGGTTCAGCAACCTCACCGGTGCCGGAGACAACATCGGCGCCAGTTCGACGGCGTGCGTCGGCTCCGTGCTGACGATCGGGCCGGATACGACGGCTGGCCGGCCGCTGAACCTGCCGGTCGAGATCAACACCAGCGATCGGCAGAGCAAGGACAACCTCAACGCGTGCTTCGCGTCTGACGGTACGCCGCGTATCGGCGAGCAGTGTGTCATCATCCGGGATGCCACCACCAAGGAAGGCTACCTGCACGAGGCAGGCAGCGCGGGCCAGTGCACCGGTGCCATCGACTCCATCACGCCGGCGATCGAGCGTGGTGAGGACTGGACGTGCACCGTCAACACCGGCGCTTCGTGCAGCGACCCGTTCGCCGTCAGCACGAGCTGTGCGAGCCCGGCGGACACGAATCCAACAGACACTCTGACGTCCTGGAACAGACGGCTCAGCGGCGCCACCTTCCCATCGACGTGCCGCTCTGAAGCATTCGCAGACACGTTCGATTACGCCGATGGGAGCGTCGGCCCCGTGAGCGGGCCAACCGGCGTCGGCGGCTCAGACCCGCCCGTCACCGTCTACGTCCAGAAACGGTGCTCGAACCCGCGCGTTGGGATCGTGATTGTCAGTGATGGCAACGGCAGGCCCGTACGCGGATTCGCGGCGGTGTACATCGTTGGCTGCTTCGACCCAACGGCGCCGTTGACCACCGAGACCAACACGTGCTCGTCCGGCGAGGGCGCCGGCCATCACGAGGGAGACGAGGGCAATGGCGGAGGACAGGTGGAGGTCCGCGCGGTGCTGCTGCGGCTCTACATGACCAGCGGCGCGGTGGGCGGCATCGGGCCGATCGACGCCCTTTCGCCGGTGACGATTCAGACGACGAGGTAACACCATGGCACGGACACTGACGCACATGAGCCCGGCGCGCACGAACCGGCTGATCCTGGTCGGCGCGGTGACGCTGGCCGCGCTGGCGGCGCTGCTCATCTTCTTCGCGCTCAGCCGCTCCGGCTCGGGCACGGGCGGCGGTGCGGCGCCGGCCGGCGACATCACGGTCGTGACGGCGGCCGGCGACATCGCCGCGGGCCAGACGATCACGGACGCCATGCTCACCACGACGAGCGTGGCGCGCGCGCACGCCATCGCCGGCGCACTGACGAGCAAGTCGGCGGCGGTCGGCCTGACGGCGATCTACCCGCTGGCGAAGGGCGAGCAGATCTCCGCCTCCAAGCTCGTCGGCGGGGCGGCGGCGAAGGTCTCGCCGTCGTACATCATCCCGGCGGGCAAGCGGGCGTTCGCGATCAGCGTCGAGCAGAAGACGACGCCGACGCAGCTCATCGTCGCCGGCGACCACGTCGATGTGATCGCCGTCGGCAAGAGGAAGGCGGCGCCGGGCACGACGGGCCAGGACCTGACGGCGGGCATCACGCTGCTGCAGAACGTCGAGGTGCTCGCGGTCGATGATGTGGCGCTGAAGCCGGTGTCGCGGCTCGACGCGAACGGCAAGCCGATCACGTCCGGCACGGCCGACGGCACGATCGCCACGAACCCGGACGCCACGAACACGCAGCCGAACGCGAAGACGGTGACGCTCGCCGTCACGCCGGAGCAGGCGCAGATGCTCGCGATCGGGCAGGACGGCTATCACCTGTACCTGTCGCTGCGCCCGCCGGGCGACACGAGCGCGCCCGCGGACCCATCGAACATCATGACGCTGCCGGCGCCGATCCAGTAGGGACGTAGCAGAAAACCCCCGGGAGGGAACGTGGCCAAGACACCATCAGCGCTCATCGTCGACAGCGACATCCAGGCGCGGTTCGAGATGAAGCAGGCCGTGAAGGCCTGCGGCCTCACGCTCGCCGGGGAGTGCGGCTACGGCATGGAGGCGGTCAGCGCGGCGACGGAGCTGCGGCCGGACACCATCCTCATCGGCGTCGGCGAGCCCATCGAGCGGCCGCTGCAGACGGCGGAGGCGCTCCAGAGCCTGCTGCCGGAGACGCCGATCCTGGTGTACTCCGAGACGAAGGACCTCGAGACGATCCGCAAGGCGATGATGGCGGGCGCGCGCGACTTCCTCGCGAAGCCGCTGCGGCCGGAGACGCTGCGCCAGTCCGTGCTCGCGGCGCTCGAGTCGGAGGAGAAAAAGAAGCTGCGCCAGCTCGGCCAGCTCCCCGCCGCGCCGACGGCCGGCACGATCGTCACGGTCTTCGGGGCCAAGGGCGGCGTCGGCAAGTCGACGATCGCCGCGAACCTCGCGGTGGCGCTGGCGCGGCTGGAGCGCTCTTCCGTCTGCATCATGGACCTCGATAACGGCTTCGGCGACATCGCGGGCATGCTCGATGTGAAGCCGGAGCGCACGCTGGCCGACATGGTGCGCGACATCGACCAGATCGACCGCGACGACATCCAGCGCTACGTCGTCAGGCACCCGCTCTCGGAGCTCGACGTGCTCTCCGGGCCGAGCGTGCTCGAGTGGCGCAGCCTGTCCGCGGAACAGGTGCGGCGCGTGGTCGACCTCGTCGCGCGCACGTACGACAAGGTGGTGATCGACACCTCCGGCATGCTCAGCGAGCTCTCGGAGATGACGGTCGACATCGCGACGATGGTGCTCTGGGTGACGACGTCGGAGTTCGCCAGCGTCAAGGACTCGATCGAGGCGTTCCGGGCGCTCTCGAACCTCTCGTACTCGCAGGAGCGGATCCGCGTCGTGATGAACGCGATCTCGCCGGATGACGTGATCCGGCCGGCGATCCTGCAGGACGCGCTGGGCCGCGAGGTGTTCTGGAACATCCCGTACGACCGCAAGGTGCGCCAGGGCACGCACCTGGGCCAGCCGATCGTGATCACGGCGCCGCAGTCGACGGCGGCGAAGAGCCTCGCCGACCTCGCGACGGTCGTCGCGGGCGGGCGCATCGAGCAGGGGCGCAAGACGCTCGGCGGCTTCAAGTGGCGGCCATCGGCGGAGCCGGTGACCGCGGAGGGCCGGATCGGCAGCATCGCGAAGGAGACGTAGCTCCTTCGCGCAAGGAGATCGGGACGCAGCATGGCGATCGATACGCGATGGGAGACGACGCGCACCTACCTCGACGACCCCGGCGCGGGCGACGGCGAGTGGTTCGAGGCCGTCCACGGCGTGCACCAGCGCATGCTCCAGGAGATCGACCTCTCGGCGATCGAGCGGCTCGATGCGGCCCGCGCGCGCGAGGCGGTGAAGGTGGCGGCGCGGCAGCTCGTCGTCCAGCAGTTCCCGTCGCTGCTCGGCGACGACCGCGAGCACGTCATCAAGCGGGTCGTCGATGAGGCGATCGGCTTCGGGCCGGTGCAGGCGCTGATCGACGACGACAGCGTGTCCGAGGTGATGGTCAACGCGCCGGACGAGATCTTCTTCGAGCGCGACGGCATCATCTACCTGTCGCCGCTGCGCTTCAAGGACGCGCCGCACATCATGCGCATCATCGAGCGGATCATCGCGCCGCTGGGGCGGCGGGTCGATGAGTCGTCGCCGTACGTGGACGCGCGGCTGCCCGACGGCTCGCGCGTCAACATCGTCATCCCGCCGCTCGTGCCGCGCAGCCCGACGATCACGATCCGCAAGTTCCGGCGGGAGAAGTTCAAGATCGCCGACCTGGTGGCGAACGGCACGATGACACAGCCGATCGCCGACTTCCTGCGGGCCTGCGTCGCGCAGCGGCTGAACGTGGCGATCTCCGGCGGCACCGGCACCGGCAAGACTACGCTGCTCAACGCGCTCTCGAACTACATCCCGAACAGCGAGCGCGTCATCACGATCGAGGACCCGATCGAGATGAAGCTGCAGCAGACGCATGTGATCGCCATGGAGGCGCGGCCGCCGAACATCGAGGGCAAGAACGAAGTGACGCAGCGCGACCTCGTGCGGAACGCGCTGCGGATGCGGCCGGACCGCATCATCGTCGGCGAGGTGCGCGGCGCCGAGGCCTTCGACATGCTCCAGGCGATGAACACGGGCCACGAGGGGTCGCTGACCACCATCCACGCGAACTCGCCGCGCGACGCGCTGATCCGCGTCGAGAACATGGTGATGATGGCGGGCTTCGACCTGCCGGTGCGCGCCATCCGCGAGCAGATCGCGGCGGCGCTGCACATCATCGTCCAGATCGCGCGCTTCTCCGACGGCCGGCGCCGCGTCACCCATATCACGGAGATCACCGGCTGCGGCGGCGATACGGTGACGACGCAGGACCTGTTCGTGTTCCGCCGGCACCACGTCGATGCCGACGGCCACATCAGCGGTGTGCTGGAGCCTACGGGCGCGGCGCCGACCTTCGCTGCCACCTTCGCGCGCGACGGCGTCACGCTGGAGATGGGCACAGGCGTGATGGGGGACGGTGCGCAGCCATGATCATGGTGGACTTGCTCGCCGCGCTCTGCGCCGGCTCCGCGCTCGGCCTCTTCGGCGTGCTCGCGCTGCGCGGCGCCGCCGCGCGGCCGGCCGATGCGCGCATCCGCGAGCTGGCCGCGCCGAACGTGCCTGTTGGCACGCACCGGGCGCTCTCATCGCGGGAGGTGATGCGGCGGCCGTCGTCCGTCGTGCCGTTCCTGCGCGAGGCACTCGAGAGCAGCGAGCGCGCGGCGCGCTGGGAGCGGGAGATCGAGCAGGCGGGGCTCAAGCTGCGCGTGGGCGAGTACGTGCTCGGGCGCGCGCTGGTGGCGCTGGCGGCGGCCTTCGTCGTCCTGGCGATCGGCCGCAGCGGGGCGGCGCTCGTGGTCGCGCTGCCGGCGGCCGGCATCGCCTTCATGCTGCCGGCCTACTGGCTGCGGCATCTCGGCGGGCGGCGCACCGGCCAGGTCTCGAAGCAGTTGCCGGAGGCCGTGACGCTGATCGCCAGCGCGATGAAGGCGGGCTTCGCGTTCCAGTACGGCATCGGCATGGTCGCCGAGCAGATGGAGCCGCCAACTTCCGAGGAGTTCGCGCGCGTCATGGCGGACCTGAACGTCGGCGCTTCGGTCGAAGAGGCGCTCTACGCGATGCTCGCCCGCGTCGACTCGGAGGACATGAACCTCGTCGTGACGGCGGTGCTGATCCAGCGGCAGAGCGGCGGCAACCTGGCGGAGATCCTGGAGACGGTCGGCGAGACGATGCGCGAGCGCGAGCGGCTCACGGGCGAAGTGAAGACGATGACGGCGCAGCAGCGGTTCTCCGGGACCGTGCTGACGCTGTGGCCGGTGGCGATCCTGGTGCTCTTCTCGCTGGTCAACTGGCACCAGACGAAGCTGCTCTTCACGACGAACATCGGCCTTGTGCTGATCAGCGCCGCGGCCGTCGGCCAGCTCCTGGGCTACTACACGATCCGGCGCATCCTTGACATCGACATCTAGGGGAGAGGCATGGCATTCGCATCGTCGGTCCTCGTCTTTGGCTCGCTGGTCCTCCTCATCGCGTGGTACGCGCGCAGCCGCAACGACATGGAGGATCGGGTGCGGGAGCTGTCGCAGGAGCGGCGCGCGCGCATCGAGAAGGACGACCCGTTTTCGCAGCGGGTGATGATGCCGGCGGTCCACGGCTTCACGACGCGGCTGCTCGCGGTGATGCCCACGTCGATGGGCACGCGTGCACGCAC
>JAKAMA010000130.1 GCA_021813085.1 Chloroflexota bacterium
TCACCATGACCACCAGCGCCAGGGCGAGCAGCAGCGTGAACTGCACCTCGTCCACCGACTGGCGGATGGTGACGGAGCGGTCGTACAGCACCTGCATCTTGATGCTCGCGGGAACCTCGGCGCGGAAGGTCGGCAGCAGCCTGCGTACCGCGTCGACCACCTCGATGGTGTTGGTCCCCGGCTGGCGGAACACCGCGAGGATGATGCCCGGCTTGCCGTTGAACCAGGCGGCGAGCTTGTCCGACTGCACGCCGTTGATCACCCGCCCGAGCTCCCCGAGGCGCACCGGCGCGCCGTTGCGGTAGGCGACGATGATCCCTCGGTAGGCGGAGGCATCGAACAGCTGGCCGTTCGCCTGCACCGCGAAGAGCCGGTCCTTGCCGTACAGCGTGCCGGTCGGCTGATTGACGTTCGCCTGCGCGATCTCCTGCAGCCCATCGATGTCGTACAGGTGCGCGCCCGGCACGCCGCGCACGGCCGGGTCGATGTCACGCGGCACAGCGATGTCGATCAGCAGCAGCGGCCGGTTGGGCCGCTGGCGCATGACGGCCTCCACCTGCGGGCGCCCGAACACGAACTCCGGCGACGCCGTGGACGTGATGACGATGTCCGCGCGGCACATGCTCGGTTCCAGTTGCTCGAACGGCACCGCGCTCCCTCCCAGGTCGGCGGCCAGCTCGCGCGCGCGCTCCGCGCTCCGGTTCGTCACCAGCATCGCCGCGACGCCGCTTTCGCGCAGCGTGCGCGCGGTCAGCTTGCCCGCTTCGCCAGCGCTGACGACGAGCACCGTCTTGCCGTCGATCTCGCCCAGCGTGCTCCGCGCCAGCGCCACCGCCGTCGAGCTCACCGACACCGCGTACCGGCCGATGTGCGTCTGGCTCCGCACCCGCCGCCCCACCCGGATCGCGCTGTGGAACAGGCGCGATAGCGCGACCGAGTGCGTCCCCGCCGCCGTCGCCGCGGCGAACGCCGACCGCACCTGGCCCAGGATCTCCGACTCGCCAATCACCATCGACTCGACGCCGGCAGCCACCCGGAAGAGGTGGCGCGTCGCCTCCCTGCCCGAGAGCGCGAAGAATGGCGCGCCTTCCACGGGCTGCCCGCCCTTCACCTCGTTCAGCAGCGCGACGATCGAGCGCGGGTCGCCGATGCCGCGCGGGCTGACGGCGTAGACCTCTGTCCGGTTGCACGTCGAAAGCACCGCGGCGCCCGCGTAGCGCTCGCCGAGCCGCGCCAGCGACGCGGGTAGCTCGCCGGGGCCGAGCGCGAAGTGCTCCCGCACCGCCACAGGCGCCGTCTTGTGCGAGATGCCGACGAGCGATACCTGCACCGCGCTACTCCGTCCCTGGCGCGCCCGGCGCCGCCCCTGCGTCTGCGGACACGGCCGGCGGCGGCGCAAGATCGTCTGGGGCGCCCGCGCCATCGGCAGCGCCCGCCTGCATCAGCCCGATGCCGAGCCGCTCCATCATCCGCGCCCGTGCCTGTCCGTAGCGCCGCTGCGCCAGCAGCACCCGCAACTGTCCGTCGATGGCCCGCTGCCACGTGTCGCTCGCAACCTTGATGTGCCGCTTACGGACTTCCTGCCGCATGTCCGCCAGCAGATCCGCCAGCGCCGGCATGTCCTCGGTCAGGTACGCGTCGAGCTCTTCTCGCAAGCGGCGTGCGAGCGCCGGGCTGGACCCGGAGGTCGATGCCGCCAACGTGATCTTCCCCTTGCGCACGACCGAAGGCAGGATGAAGTCGCAGTGCCTCGGGTCATCGGCGGCGTTCACCCAGATGCGCCGCCGCTTGCCCGCCGCGGCGACCTCCGCGTTGATCGCGCCGTCGTCCGTCGCCACCATGATGAGCTCGTAGCCGTCGTCGAGGTCCGACTCCCGATACGGGCGGCCGATGTGGCGGATGCGCCCTGCGTCGCGGTGCTCCCGTAGCTCCGCGATCAGGTCGGGGCTCACGACCGTTACGTCGGCGCCGCCCGCGAGCAAGCCGCGCACCTTCTCGGCGCCGACGTGGCCGCCGCCGATGACGATCACGCGGCGGCCCGCAGCTTCCACGAAGATGGGATACAGCGCCATCGCCCGCTCCTACACCCGCGCCCGCGGCCGCCGTGCGCGCACGAAGCGCCGCGCGCGCTCCTGGGCCACCGCCTGCTGCTGCTCTGTGTCGCTCAGGTAGGATCCGGGCAGCTCGGCCGTCGGCTCGCCCGCGACGCCCGGCGGGTCGGCGGCGCCGACGCGCGGCAGCAGCGTGCCGCCGCCGAGGAACACGCCGCGCAACGAGATCGACGCGGCAAAGATGTCGAGCAGACGCCATGGGCCGATGCGTCTGTCCCCGTGCGTCGCGCGCCGGCTCATGACGTCTCCCCCTCGCGCCGCAGCGCCGCCACCAGCAGGCGCGCAACGGCCGCCGTCGAGAAGCCGCGGCGCCGCGCCTCGCCGCACACGGTGGCCGCGATGTCCGCCCAGCCGAGCCCGAAGCGCGCCTCCAGCAGGCGGTTGTTCCGCTGCAACACCCGCAACGCCGCGGCAAAGTCGTCCCGCGCGTTGGCGTTGACGCCCAGCACGCGCGTGCCCCGCAACACGCCATCCGCGCCGGGCGCCGCGGGGCCGGCGATCACGCGGGGTAGCGCCGATTCCATCCCTGTGGAGGTCCAGGTCTCACCGCGGCGCGCGAGCGCCTTCTGATACTCGCGGATCGTGTCACGTTGCATGGCTTCCGTTCCCTCCGCTCGCGGCGGCGGCCGCCGCCGACGCGTCGTACGCGCTCGCAATGCCCAGCAGCACCTCGTCCGCGAGGACCATGATCTGCTCGACGACGGTGATCGATTCCTTCGCGGGTGTCCCGGTCTTCGCGAGCGCCTGCTTGGCGGACTGGTCGAGGCTGCGTCGGAAGAACGTGAACGCGTGCACCGCCTGCGAGAGCGTCATGCCTGCGTGCGCCAGCTCCGTGCCGTACTCCGCGCCCGTCGCGCGCGCCTCATCGAGCAGCGACGCCCTGCGCCCGCGCCGGCCGACGTACGCCGCCACCAGCTCCATCAGCCGCCTGCCAAGCGGCCGCAGCTTCTCGCGCTGCGCGGCGTCGACGTGTGCGTACCAGTCGGCGTGGCCGCGCGTCAGTTGGCGCCGGATGCGCTTCGTCGCGAGGTCGCCGACGTCGCGGTAGTTGGCCTGCTGGGAGCGGCCGAGCACGATCTCGCGCACATCGCCCTCGGCGAACCGGCGGTGGCCCCCAGGCGTGCGGAACGTGCGCACCTGACCGGCGTCCGCCCAGCGGCGCAGCGTCGACTCGTCGACGTTGAGCACGCGGCAGGCCTGGCCGAGCGTCAGCCAGCGCCCGTCCGCGAGGGCTGCGCCGTCGGCGCCGGGACCATTGGGGGGAGCGAATGTGGGCAAATCTCAGTAATTGTCCAGACCACGCCTGCCAGTGGAAGAATTGTAGACGCGCCGGGGCCTTAGTGTCAACCGTCACAAAGCCGCGGGCTGAAGATCCCGGCGCGAAGGATTGGCGCCCCCGCCTCGTCTACAATGGAGGCATGCTGGATCTGCTGACACACGGCGACTTCGCCCGCCACCGGCGGCTGCGCCGCTCCGAAGGGCTACGGCGCCTCGTGGCGGAGACCCGGCTGTCCCCGGCAGACTTCGTCTATCCGCTCTTCGTCGTCCACGGCCAGGGCGTGCGCGACGAGATCCCGTCGATGCCGGGCCAGTACCGCATCTCGCTCGACCAGGTCGGGCGCGAGGCGGACGACCTGCGCACGCTCGGCGTGCCCGCGGTGCTGCTCTTCGGCCTGCCCGCGGTCAAGGACGACGAGGGCAGCGAGGCGTATGCGGACGGCGGCATCGTCCAGGACGCCGTGCGGGCATGCAAGCAGGCCGCGCCCGACCTCGTCGTGATCACCGACGTTTGCCTGTGCGAGTACACGAGCCACGGGCACTGCGGCGTGGTCGCCGATGGCGAGGTCGACAACGACCGCTCGGTCGAGCTCATCGCCCGCACCGCCCTCACGCACGCGCGCGCCGGCGCCGATCTCGTCGCGCCATCCGACATGATGGATGGGCGCGTCGCGGCGATCCGCGAGACCCTCGACGATGCGGGCTACGTCGCGACGCCGATCATGGCCTACAGCGCGAAGTACGCGTCCGCGTTCTACGGCCCCTTCCGCGCGGCCGCCGAGAGCACGCCACAGTTCGGCGACCGCCGCGGCTACCAGATGGACCCGCCGAACGCCCGCGAGGCCCTGCGCGAGATCGCCGACGACATCGAGGAGGGCGCGGACATCGTGATGGTGAAGCCGGCGCTCTCGTACCTCGACGTGCTGTCGCAGGCGCGCCGCGAGTTCGACCTGCCGCTCGCCGCCTACAACGTGAGCGGCGAGTACGCCATGGTCAAGGCCGCAGGCGCTGCCGGCTGGGTCGACGAGCAGCGCGTGACGCTCGAGATCCTGACATCTATCAAGCGCGCCGGCGCCGACATCATCATCACCTACCACGCGAAAGAAGCCGCCCGCTGGCTGCGGGATTCCCGGTAGGTTCCAGGTTCTAGGTTCTGGGTTCTGGCGCCCGCCGCACAGCGCGCTCCGCCGCCACCAGCTCGTTGCGCGCGGCGATCGTGTTCGGATGCAGCGGCCAGCGCTCGTCGAGCGCCACCAGCACGTGGTAGTCCAGATAGGCGCGCAGCGCGGCATCGAGGTCGCTGTCCGCGAGCTCGCGGACGCGCTGCACCGGCGAGCGGCCGTCGGCCTTGTACGGCTCTATCTTGTCGGCGACGAAGAGCAGCTTCTGCAGGCGGGACATGCGCGACGCGGCGGTCGTGTGCGCGGCCACCGCGCCGAGCACGTCGGCGTCGATGACTCCGTACTGTTCGCGCAGGATCGGCACGGCCAGCGGCCCGTGCAGCAGCACCGGCTCCAGCCGGTCGACCGGGTCGATTGTGGCGCCCTGCTCCTCGGCGATGGTCAGCAGCCGCCCGTCGCTGTGCGCGCGCAGCAGGTCGTGGCCGAGCGCGGCGATCTTCGCCGCCTCCGGGTCGATGCCGTGGATGTGCGCGAGCCTTGCCGCCTCATCGACGACGCGCAGGACGTGCGCTGCGAGCCCCGGCGGGACCTTTGTGAGCGCGGCACGCAGCCGCTCCTCGATATCGTTCATCGGGGGCGTTCTTGGGAGTCTGCCAACGGCGTCCGTATGGTGTGCATCATCCTTCGAGCTTCCACGATACGAGCTTCTCGGGCCTGATGCGAATGAGCACACGCGCGCCGTCCCCTCTTGCATCCAAGTACGCCCGCGGATGATCGACGTACCGTGCCACGATCTGCAGCGTTCCTTCGTTGGCGGCGGCGGCGCGCGCGGCGACCTCCGCGCGGCCGTAGGCCACCACCGAAGCCTCGCGCGATGGTGCGTCGACGAGTGCAGTGACGCGCGGATCGCGCTCGATGTTGTGGTACTTGGCGCGGCCACGATCCGTCGAGATCCAGAACGCCTCACCGTCCCAGCGGTACCAGACCGTGGTCATCTGCGGCCAGCCGTCCCGCCGCAGCGTTGCGAGGACCAGGGTGTGAGGCTCATCGAGGAACTGCGCGATCTCGGCGCGGGTGAGGCGCATGCCGGGATTGTAGCGGCTCATGGGGCATGGCGCCGTTGTCCCACGCCCTGCGGCGCCTATACTTCGCTGCACACCGCCGCCGTGGACGAAAGGGCAGGCAGATGCGGCACAAGATCCGGCTCGAAGGCGTCGTGACGCCGGAGGCCGTGCGGGAACAGTACGTCTACGTGCCGTTCGAGATGCCTCCCGGCGCGCGCCGCCTCGACGTCAACTACCACTACGAGAACCAGGTGCAGGGCGCGCAGGAGACGCACCCCGGCAACAACATCGATATCGGCGTCTTCGACGCGCGCGGCGCCGATTTCCTGACGGGCGGCTTCCGCGGCTGGAGCGGCGGCGCGCGCACCGCCTTCTTCGTCGAACCGCGCGCTGCGACCCCCGGCTACCTGCGCGGGCCGCTCCAGCCCGGCGAATGGACGATCGTCTTCGGCTGCTCGAAGATCGACGACCCCACCGTGCGCTGGCGCGTCAACATCGAGGTCGAGGTCGACGTCCTCGCGCCGCCCCCGGAGGCCGGCGGCGTGCCGCTGCCCGGCGGCGAGAAGCGCCCCGTGATCGCCGGCGGCTCGGACGGCGCCGGCGGCCGCTGGTATCGCGGCGACCTGCACGCGCACAGCGAGCACAGCGACGGCGCCAACACCGTCGACGAGATCATCGACTACACGCGGCGCGTCGGGCTCGACTACTTCGCCCTCACCGACCACAACACGATCAGCCACTGGGACGACCTGGCGCGCCTCAACACCGGCGCGGCGCCGCTGCTCATCGCCGGCGAGGAGATCACGATGTACGGCGGCCACGCCAACGTGTGGGGAATCGATGGCTGGATCGACTTCCGTGGCAGCGACAGCGAGAAGGTGCGGAGGCTCGTAGAGGACGCGAACCGGCGCGGCTCGATGTTCTCGATCAACCATCCCGACTCGCCGATCCCCTGGCTGCACCCGTCCGTCCAGGGCTACCAGGCGGTCGAAGTCTGGAACGCGCCCTGGCGCTGGTTCAACGAGCCCGCGCTCGCGCGCTGGGTGGCCCACCTGCGCGGCGGTCAGCGCATGGTCGCGGTCGGCGGCAGCGACTCGCACTGCGTGCCGCCCGCGAAGATGACGCAACCGAACGGACCCGGCGAACCCTGCTCGTGGGTGTACGTCGAGGGTCCCCTCACCGAGCGCGCGGTGCTCGATGCCGTCGCCGCCGGCCGCGTCTTCATCTCCGAAGGTTCCGCCGGCCCCTTCATCGAGCTGCGCGCCGATGCCGATGGCGACGGCGTCTTCGAGG
>JAKAMA010000131.1 GCA_021813085.1 Chloroflexota bacterium
CCGATCTGAGTTCGTGACGCGCAAGATCACGCTGGGCGCGACCCGGATCAAGCTCGGCCTGCAGAACGAGCTGGTGCTGGGCGACCTGGAGCCGCGCCGCGACTGGGGCTACGCGGGCGACTACGTGCGCGCGATGCACCTGATGTTGCAGCAGGACGGGGCGGACGACTACGTCGTCGGCACCGGCGAGACGCACCAGATCAAGGAGTTCGCGCAGCTCGCGTTCGCGCGCCTCGGCCTCGACTACCGCGACTACGTGCGGACGGACGCACAGTTCCTGCGGCCGGCGGAGGTCGACCTGCTGATCGCCGACCCCACGAAGGCGCAGCAAAAGCTCGGCTGGAAGCGCGAGGTCTCGTTTCAGGGACTCGTCGACATGATGGTCGACGCGGACCTGGCGGCGGAAGCGAAGATGCAGGCGGCAGCGGTCTAGCGCGGCTGCGATGATAGCCCGGCGATGACGGTACGGTACGACGGACCACAGACAACAGACAACAGACGACGGGCATCGGACGATAGACGGACGGGAGCATGAACGAGTCCACGTTTCTCGCACAACTCGAGCAGCGCACCGAACAGGTGAAGATCACGCTGGCCAACCTGGAGGCCGAGCGCGTGCGCATCGAAGGCCTGATCGCGCAGTTGCAGCCGATCGTGCCGCACTACGATGCGCTGCTCGCCGCGGAGCGGGCGATCGCCGAGGCGCAGATCCAGCTCGACACGCCGGCCGCAGGCGCCGAGGCCGCGGCGCCCGAAGAGCCGCCGCAACCCCAGGGCTGGGGCGAGGAGCCGGCGGGACAGCCGACCTGGTAGCTGGATGCCCATGAAGGGCGGCGCTGGAAACCCGAGGCCAGGACCGGCCCGGGGCAGGTAGGGGAAGCGCGCGGCCGGCCGTGGCCGTACCGGCCACTCGCTGATGCGCCCGCATCCACTCGTCGCCCGGCAGCGGACTGCAGGTGTGCGCGCGGCCCTTCCGGGCGGCTCGCGCGTTCGCGTACGATGCAGGTGTGCTCGCCCACTCCCGGGCGCAGTGTGACGACGGCATCGACCACACCCGGAAAGGGGTCAGCGATGACTGCTCCTGTCGAGACGAAGCACCCGGTCCAGATCATGGACGGGCTGTTGCAGCTCAAGGTACCGATCCCGAACAACCCGCTCGGCTGGGTGCTGCCGTACCTCATCGAAGGCCGCGACGGCTGGACGCTCGTCGACTCCGGCTGGAATGTGCCGGAGGCGGCGGACGCGCTCGAGCAGCAGCTCAACGACGCTGGGGTCGGCTTCGGCAAGCTGAAGACGCTGCTCGTGACGCACATCCACCCGGACCACTACGGGCTCGCCGGGCGCGTCAAGGAGCGGAGCGGCGCGAAGGTAATCATCCACCAGCGCGAGCGCGACATGATCCGCAGCCGCTACAAGAACCCGGAGCAGCTTCTCGCGACGATCGGCGACTGGCTGGCGATGCAGGGAGTCCCGCGCGACAACGTCGAGGACCTGCGGACGTCGGCAATGCCCGTGCGCGCGTTCGTGGACGCCGTGCAGCCGGACGAAGTGGTCTGGGGCGGCGAGCGCCTGGAGATCGGCCGCTTCCTGTTCGAGGTGTGGTGGACGCCGGGGCATTCGCCGGGGCACATCTGCTTCCTGGAGCGCGGGCAGAAGTTCATCCTCACGGGGGACCACGTGCTGCCGACGATCACCCCGAACGTCAGCATGCACCCGCAGCAGCAGGGCAACCCGCTCGGCGACTACATCGCCTCGCTCGAGCGGCTCGAGGGCCTCGACGTGAAGACCGTCCTGCCGGCACACGAGTACACGTTCGATGACCTGCGCGGGCGCCTGCGCGGCATCCACCGGCACCACGAGGAGCGGCTGCGGGAGATGATCGAGGTCATCGGCGACGCGCCCCGCACGGGCTATGAGGTCGCGAAGGGCGTGAAGTGGGCGACCGGCAGTTTCGACACCTTCTCGTTCTGGATGCAGCGCGCCGCCATCGGCGAGACGCTGGCGCACCTGGAGTACCTGGTGATCGAAGACCGCCTGCAGCGCTTCATGCGCGACGGCGTGCAGTACTACGCGAAGCCGGATGACACGCAGGATGCGTAGCGGTGACGGGCAGCGGACGCCGAAACGCGCGGCGTATACGGTCGTCGAGACCGCGATCGGGCCGCTGCTCGTGGCGGCGAGTGACGGGCGGCTCGTCGCGATCAAGTTCGGCGTCGACGAGCGGCGCGCGCCGGAGGCGATCGCGGAGCTGGCGCGGGAGCTGCGCGGCGCCTTCGCGCTGGAGCGCGACGACGGGGCGCTGGCGCCGGTCGCGCGCCACCTGCGCGCGTACCTGGACGGGCGGCGGGCGGACCTCGACATCCCGTTCGACGTGTCGTGGGTGACGGGCTTCCGCCGCGACGTGCTGCTCGAGGTGGCGCGGGTGCCGCGGGGCGCCGTCGCGAGCTACGGCGAGATCGCGCGGCGGGCGGGGCGGCCGAAGGCCTATCGCGCGGTCGGCAACACGATGCGCACGAACCCGATCCCGCTCGTCATCCCGTGCCACCGGATCGTTGGCAGCGACGGCAGCCTCACGGGCTTCGGGGGAGGCCTCGACATGAAGCGCAAGCTGCTCGCGCTCGAGGGGGCGGCGCTGCCGTGAACATGCGCGTCGCACAGGCCAGACGCTGGAAGATGGACGGTGGATGGTAGACGCGGGAACGGCGGTCCGCGATGCGCGCGCCATCCTTCGGCTCTGAGGAGGCAGCTTGTCTGTGACCCCCGATCTGCTGGCGGCGAACGAGCGATACGCCGCGTCGTTCAGGACCGGCGACCTGCCGCGGGCGCCGGCGCGAAGGATCGCCGTCCTCACGTGTATGGATGCGCGGATGGACCCGGCGAAGTTCCTCGGGCTGAGCGATGGCGATGCCAACGTGCTGCGCAACGCCGGCGGCCGCGTGCATCCCGACGTCATCCGCTCGCTCGTGATCTCGTACGAGCTGCTCGGCACGCGCGACGTGCTCGTCGTACACCACACGGACTGCGGCATGCTCGGGCTGTCGAACGAAGATGTGCGCACCCGTCTGCGGGCGCGGGGCGTCGATGCCACGCACGTGGACTTCCTGCCGTTCGATGACCTCGACCAGAGCGTGCGGGACGATGTGGACGCCCTCCGTGGGTCGCCGCTGATCGCCGGCGACACGCGGATCGCGGGCCTGGTGTACGACGTGCACAGCGGGCGGCTGCGCCAGGTCGTCTGACCGGGCCGCGTGGCTCGTGTCGTGCGTTTCACGCTTCTTACCGACGCGACCCAGCGCGAGGCCTCGCACGCGGCGGACGTCCGTCGCAGGAGCGCTGTACCGCGCTGGTCCGGCTTCGCCGGACGCACAGCCGAGGGCGGCTGTGCTCCATGCAGACAGGCCGTCTGGACGTCGCGTCACGTGCACGCACGCTCCGTAGGAAGTAGTGCGCTCGCCGGCCACGGAGCATCGCGTACCCTGTGCGTATGCACGATGTGACGATCGACGACGTGCGGGCGGCGCGCGCGCGCTTCGGGGCGGCGGTGCGGCGCACGCCGCTGCTCCCCTCGACCGCGCTCAGCGGCCTGTGCGATGCCGACGTGCTGCTCAAGGCGGAGAACCTGCAGCACACCGGCTCGTTCAAGGTGCGCGGCGCCATGAACCGCATCGCCGCGCTGACGGCCGAAGAGCGCGCGCGCGGCGTCATCGCCGCGAGCGCCGGCAACCACGCGCAGGGGGTCGCCGTGGCGGGACGCGCGCACGGCGTGCGGGCGACGATCGTGATGCCGCGCACGGCGCCGCTCGCGAAGGTCGAGGCGACGCGCGACTACGGCGCGGAAGTGCTGCTCCACGGCGACTCGTTCGAGGCGGCGCGCGACGAAGCGCAGCGGCTCGCACGCGAGCGCGGACTCGTCGCCATCCCGGCGTTCGACGATCCACTGATCGTCGCCGGTCAGGGCACGGTCGGGCTGGAGATCGTGGAGGACCTGCCCGGCGTCGAGGTCGTGCTCGTGCCCGTCGGCGGCGGCGGCCTCGCGGGCGGCATCGGCGTGGCGGTGCGCGCCTTGCGCCCCGACGCGCTCGTGATCGGTGTGCAGGTGGAGGCGGCGCGCGGCGTACAGCGGTCACTCGCCGAAGGGCGCGCGGTCTCGCTCGCGTGCGGACCGACGATCGCCGAAGGGATCGCCGTCGGTGGACCGGGCGAGGTGACGTTCCCGCTGCTGGAACGCTGCCTCGACGGGGTGGTCGTGGTGGACGAAGACGAGGTGGCGCAGGCGATGGTGCTGCTGCTGGAGCGCTCGAAGCTCGTCGTCGAGGGCGCGGGCGCCGTCGGCGTGGCGGCGCTGATGGCAAAGAAGGTCGATGTCACCGGGAAGCGCGTGGTGGCGGTGCTGTCCGGGGGCAACGTCGACATCAACATGCTGGCGCGGGTCGTCGAGCACGGGCTGATGCAGGCGGGCCGCTATTACAGCCTGACCGTTGGCGTCGACGACAAGCCCGGGCAACTGGCGATGCTCACCGCGCTGCTCTCGGAGACGGGCGCGAACGTCCTCAGCGTCGCGCACCACCGGTTCGGCATCGCGCTCCCGGTCGGGCGGGTGCAGGTCGTTCTGCTGCTCGAAGTGCGCAACACCGCGCACGCGGACGAGGTGCGGCGCGCGCTCGAGGCCGCGGGCTTCGTGCGCGCGTCGGGCGACGGGCCGGAGTACGTGCCGGCGGGCTGGGGATGAGGGCGCGCGACGGCAGAGGGCGGACGGCAGACGGCAGACAGCAGACGGCAGACGGCAGACAACAGACAACAGACAACAGACAACAGACAACAGACAACAGACAACAGACGGCAGGCGACAGACAACAGCCGGCAGTTCGACATGACGCGGCGACGCCACCCCCGCGTATGAACATGCTTGCCCACACGTGGCGCGGGCTTTTCAGCCCGCGCGAGGTTGTGCGCCGACCGCCCGATGCGGGCCCCGTCCCAGACGGGCCGTCTGGGCCGAGCATCGTCCCGCCGTACGGCCCGTGTGGGCGCCTCCACGTTCCACCTTCCGGCCTCCAGCGGCTGATCCCTCAGCGAGGCATTCTCAAGGCAGGCTGTTAGCGGCGACGTGCCTCGGGGAAGGCGCGCCGGGATCTTGGCGGGGCGCGGAGGAGGGGATCAGCCGCCGTCGGCAGCGGGGTCGGCGGGCGCCGGCTGCGGCGCGGGCGGTGTGTAGGTCGCGGTGCTGGCGCGACGCGCGGGCGGCGCGGGACTCGGCGGCGGGACGATGCGGTCTCGCCCGTTGGCTGGCAGGCTCGTCTCGGGTGCGCGCGCTGGCGCCGGCGCGCGGTCGGCGCCGCAGTACGGGCAGAGCACCCACGTCGTGAGCAGGGCCTTGCCGCAGCGCTCGCAGGCGACGCGCAACGTCGTGCGGCAGTACGGGCAGGCGAGGAACGCCGCCTCGACGCGGCGGCGGCAGGTCGGGCAGGTCTCCTGCTCCTGGATCTCCTGCAGCAGCGCCTCGGAGCCGAGACGCCGGTCGTACAGCTCGGCGAGCGTCTCCTTCGGCCGCAGCACCATGTAGAGCAGGATGCCGGGCAGGTTGAAGACGAGCACCACCATGACCGCGATGACGTGCGAGAACTGGTCGCGGGTGCGCGCGCGGATGTCCCGGTACGTCCAGACGAGCGCGCCGATCCACATGACGAGGATGTAGGCAACGAGCACGATCACCGCGATCGCGACCGCGGTCTGCCAGGTACCGCTCCAGATCGCCATCAGCATGCGGCCATCTCCTCCGCCGGCGCGCCGCCGCCCACCCGGGGGTGAGCGCGTCATCGCGATTATAGCATCGGCCCGGCGTGCCTGCCCGGGAGCAAGCCAGGACCGGGGGCAGCCCAGCGGCCGGCGGACCGGCGGCGCGCTACAATCGGGCACCGCTATGGTTGCCACCGAGCACATCCTGCAGGAGCTGAATCCGCCCCAGCGCGAGGCCGTCACGGCGTCGGACGGGCCGCTGCTGATCCTCGCCGGGCCCGGGTCGGGCAAGACCCGGGTGATCGCCCATCGCATCGCCTACCTGGTGGACCGCGAGGGGGTAGCGCCGTGGCGCATGCTGGCGGTCACGTTCACGAACAAGGCAGCGCGCGAGATGCGGGGGCGCGTCGTCGCGCACCTCGGCGAGGCGGCGCACGACCTCGTGCTCGGGACCTTCCACTCGGTCTGCGCGCGGCTGCTGCGGGTGGAAGCGAACCGCATCGGCCTGCCGCGCTCGTTCGCCATCTACGACGACTCCGACCAGATGGCGCTGATCAAACGCGTCACGGAGGGGCTGAACATCGACCCGAAGCGGTTCTCCGAGCGCGCGATCCTCTCGACGATCTCGCGCGCCAAGAGCGAGCTGACGTCGCCTCGCGCGTTCGCGGCATCGGCGAGGGACTACTTTGGCGAGCTGGTCGCGCGTTCGTACGAGCGCTACCAGGCGCTGCTCGAAGAGAACAGCGCGCTCGACTTCGACGACCTGATCCTGAAGACGGTCGAGATGCTGCGCGAGCACGACGCGATCCGCGAGAAGTACCAGGAGCGCTTCCTGCACGTGCTCGTCGACGAGTTCCAGGACACGAACGTCGCGCAGTACCAGCTCGCCCGCATCCTCGCCGC
This sequence comes from Chloroflexota bacterium, assembly GCA_021813085.1. Classification (GTDB taxonomy): domain Bacteria; phylum Chloroflexota; class Dehalococcoidia; order DSTF01; family JACRBR01; genus JADMII01. The sequence goes on from JAKAMA010000131.1 coordinate 6,640, forward strand.
CAGGCACGGCAACATCTGCGTCGTCGGCGACCCGGACCAGTCGATCTATTCGTGGCGCTCGGCGGACATCCGCAACATCCTCAACTTCGAGCGCGACTTTCCGGGCGCGCGCATCGTCCTGCTGGAGCAGAACTACCGCTCGACGCAGAACATCCTCGACGCGGCGCACGCGGTGATCTCGGGCAACCGGCAGCGCAAGCAGAAGTCGCTCTTGA
>JAKAMA010000132.1 GCA_021813085.1 Chloroflexota bacterium
TGCTGCAGGTAGCCCCAGAGGTCCGGCTCGACGTGCAGCACGACCTTGTTGGCGGGGAAGGCGCCCGCGCGCTGGAAGAACAGCTTCAGGTCGTTGTAGTACGCCGTCATCGTCGCCGTGTCCTGAATGTTCGCCAGGTCGCCCGCGGACTCGCTCATGCTGCTGCCCGGCGTCGACTGGTACATCATGTAGTAGGTGAACACCGGCACGATGCCGTTCGCGATCGAGTCCTGGATGTAGTACGTGGCGAACTGGCCGCCGGCGTTCCACGTCGCCCAGCCGTTGCCGGTGTTGACGCCGCCCGCGAGGTACTGGTAGCGGAAGCCGAACGGCGCGGTCGCCTTCATCGCCGCGGCGCCGCCCGGCGAGTCCGCCATGCCTAGCTGGAGGTTCTTGAAGGGCCAGCCGGCGGGCACCGGCGGCAGGCATGCGGAGACCAGCACCGCCGCGCCGAGCAGCATCGCGAAGCACACGACAACTGCGCGGCGTGTGCCTGCCATCCGGCGGATGCACGTCATGCCCAACTCTGACACCTTCGCTCTCCGGGGGCGGTCTGTCGCGACCGCCGGCCGGTCAGCGTCCCCGCGCGAGCATAGCGCACGGGGGCCGCCCCTCGCACGGCGCTCGACGTGCCGTATCGCGCAGGTACATCGTGGTGCGACGTCGTCGTCGCGGCCGCCCGTCACGCGGCGGTCTCCGTGCGAGCGAGCGGATGCACGTGCGCCTACGGCGTCAGGGCGATCGGCGTCTCGCCCACCGGGATGTGGACCGGCGGCGAGGTCGGTGTGGGCGTGGCGGTCGCCGTGCGCGTCGGTGTGGCGGTCGCCAGCGTCGAGACGGTCCCGTACATGGCGAACGCCTGGTTGGCCTGCTTCGTCCAGCCGCTGATTGCCGCGGGGAAGGGGCCGTACGCCTGCGGCGCCCAGCCCACGAAATCCGACGACGTCAGCCCGCTGGCGACGACGTAGACGGTGCCGATGTTGTCCGTCTGCGCCACGATCCAGTAGGTGCCCGGCGCGAGCAGCGGCCCGGCCGGCACGGCGAGCGTATTCCAACCGGCGGCCGCCACGCCCTCGCCCGACTGGGCGAGCAGCGCGCCCGGGTCGCCGCTGCCGTTCGTGCCATAGAGGGCGAGCCGGACGTGGGCGCCGGGCGGCGTCGCGCCCACGTACAGCGACAGCGCCGTCAGCGTCCCCTGTGTCGAAAGCGTGAAGCGCGAGCCGTTGATGTAGCCCGCGTCCGATGTATCGTTGCTGCCGGTGGTCACGGTGCGGCCGAACAGGACGACCGGCTGTGGCGTGCTCGTCGGCGTTGGCGTACCGGCGGGGGGCGGCGTGCCGGTGGCGGTCGGAGTCGCGGTCGCCGTCGGCGCGGCCGGCGTTGCCGTCGGGATCGCCCCGCCGCTGAGCGGCATGGCGCCAGTCGTGTAGTAGGCGGCGGCCTTCTGGCGGAAGAAGCCGCCGTCGTCGTCGGCGCTGAGGGAGACGCCCGTGTTGCCGTTGATCGGCGCCGGGTTCGTGACGCCGTCGACCGCGGCGTCGCACGCGCAGGTCGCGCCGTCCGCGCCGCGCCCGAAGAGGAAGGCGATGACGCCGGCGTTGAGGTACGCCGTCAGGTTGGCGCGGGTCGCGTCGTCGAGCAGCCACTCGACGTGGTTGTCCTGGTAGTGGTCCCAGGTGTTGTCCATCGCCCGCATCTTCGTGTTGCCCAGCGGGATCTGCCACATGACGATGCGCGTCCCCGACTGCGCCGAGAAGTCGCCGAGGTAGCGGACGTTGCGGGCGAAGTCCGCCGGGCCCCACCACGCGGCGCCGCCATCGCCGTAGATGTACTGCTTGAACGCCGCGTCGCGGTCGCTGAACTCGGCGAACGACAGGTCGAAGCCGCTGTGCAGCGAGGTGTAGAACGCCGCCGACCGCGCCGCCAGCGCGTCCACCGTCGCGTTGTCCGGCTTCGTGTACAGGATGTCGTCCCCCGTCCCCCACACGCTCAGGTGGTACGCCAGCAGCACGTTCGGGGCGTACGTGTCGCGCAGCTTCTTGATGCCCTGGGCGAAGCCGGCGGCGTTGTTTGGCAACCCCGCCAGCTCCGGCAGGCCCGTCGCGGCGACCTTCGCCGGCACCGTGCTCGCGTCGTCGTTGGTCGACGCCTGCTGCAGGTAGCCCCAGAGATCCGGCTCGACGTGCAGCACGACCTTGTTGGCGGGGAAGGCGCCCGCGCGCTGGAAGAACAGCTTCAGGTCGTTGTAGTACGCCGTCATCGTCGCCGTGTTCTGGATGTTCGCCAGGTCGCCCGCGGACTCGCTCATGCTGTTACCCGGCGTTGACTGGTACATCATGTAGTAGGTGAACACCGGCACGATGCCGTTCGCGATCGAGTCCTGGATGTAGTACGTGGCGAACTGGCCGCCGGCGTTCCACGTCGCCCAGCCGTAGCCGGTGTTGACGCCCCCCGCGAGGTACTGGTAGCGGAAGCCGAAGGGCGCGGTCGCCTTCAGCGTAGCGGCGCCGCCCGGATCGTCGGCCATGCCGAGCTGGAGGGTGGCCGCCGGCCAGCCGGCCGGCACCGGCGGCAGCGCCTGCGTGCGGATGCCCGGCAGCGGAGTCGGCGTCGCGGGGTCGGGCAGACGCGGCACGAGCGGGATGGGCGTCAGGATGCACGCCGAGACCAGGAGCGACGCCAGGAGCGCAACGGCGGCGCACGCGACGGACCGCCGCAAGCCAAATGGATGCCAACGTGGATGCACCGGACCCCCCGTCTCCGGCTCGCCTCGCATCTTGGCGCGCCGGCCTAACCCCTACGGGCATGATCGGCACGGGCCGCCGCGATCTGTGCGCGGGACCGCATCTCCGATCCTTGGAATCTTACGAACACATGCCCGGCCGGCGCCGCCCGGTGCGTGTCCGACGGTGCCTGGCGTGCGAGAATAGCGCTCGGTGGCCGCTGCGTCTGTTGCGGGGGGCGCCTGTCCGGATCAGGAGGTTTCATGGCGCGTGTGCGACTGAACGAGACGTCTGACCTGCCCGAGGAGCACCGCTGGCTGTTCGAGCGCCTGGAGCGGCACGACGGCGACGTGATCAACATCTTCCGCGCGCTCTCGCACAGCCCCGTCGCGCTGCGGCGCTTCATCAAGCTGGGCAGCTACTTCCTCGAAGAGGGCAAGCTCGACCCGCAGCTCCGCGAGCTGGCGATCCTGCGCGTCGGCCGGGAGTGCGGCGCCCCGTACAAGGTTGCCCAGCACATCGCCCTGGCGAGGCGCGCGGGCCTTACCGACGCGCAGGTACGGGGCGTCGAGGCACCACACGCAGGGCTGTACGACCGGCGCCAGCTCGCCGTGCTGACCTACGCCGGCGAGCTGACGGCGCACGCGCGGGCGTCCGATGCGGCGTACGGGGCCGTCTCGTCCTTCCTGAACGCGGAGGAACTGGTCGAGCTCACGCTGGTCATCGGCTACTACAACATGGTCGCCCGGGCACTCAACGCGCTGGAGGTCGACATCGACACGCAGGCGCGGCGGGACCTCGAGACCGTGGGCGGCTGAGGCACCTCATCCCTGGGCGGATCCCGGCGGCGCCGCGGCAGGGCGCGGCTGGAGGCCCGGCGGCAGCTCGATGGCGCTGGGGACGCGGCCGGAGATCGCGAACAGGGCGCTCGCGAGCTCTTCGATGGTGTACTTGCCGTGGCTCCGGTGCGCCATCAGGGCTGCCATGTCCACCGTATAGACGTTGCGCCGGCCCTCCTTGCGTCGGCTGATGATCGCGTCATCCTCCAGCGCGCGCAGGATCGAGAGCGCGGCCCGCTCGGTGATGCCGACGGTCGCGGCGATGTCGCGCAGCGTCGAGCGGTGGTGCTCGATGATGTGAATGAGGACGAGCGCGTGATTCGTCAGCAGCCCCCACCTGGCGCTCATGTTGCCACCCCCGATCGTCCTGCCCGGCAGTGTTGACAGGGCACGACGAAAGAATTACAATACCAGTAACAGGATTCTGGAAACGGAAAGGGTGTGGAACGGGTTCCCGCTTCAGGCATCCGGCATTCGGGTTCTTACTTAGCCCGAATTCCGCCTTACGGTCAAGCACGTCGTAGAGCGATCCAGGAGCGGGCACGCGCATGGGACGGCGGTGACGGTGGCGGGGAGCACAGCGCGGGGGCTCTTCCCCGCGCGTCAGAGGAAAGCGCGAGCAGGATGCTCATTCTGGTACGCAAGGTCCAGCAGGGGATCTGGATCGAAGGCGACATCTACGTGAAAGTCCTCAGCGTCGAGCGCGACCGCGTAAAGCTGGGTATTACCGCACCCGGCGACGTGAAGGTGATGCGGGAGGAGCTGCTCGGCGCGTCGGCGGGAGCGGAGACGCCGGCTTCCGGCACGCACGGCGGCAGGTAGGCGCCCGTCGTCGGATGTGGCATCAAGAGCCGGGCAGCCACATGGAGCCGCCCCTAGCGGCGATCGCGGTCGTCCTCCCCGACGACGGCGATGCCGACCATCCCGGGGCCGCCGTGCACGCCGAGCGCCGGGCCGAAGCGCCCGACTACCAGGCGCGCGTCCGGGCTCGCCGCGCGGGCGCGTTCGGCGAGCTGGGCGGCGTCCTCCGGCGTGGTCGTGTGGAGCACGGCGATCTCGGTGACACGCTCGGCGTGTGCCACGAGCGCGAACAGCTCGTCGAGCGCCTTTGCCCGCGACCGGGCACGGGTAAGCGGCACCACTTCGCCGTCGCGCACGGTGATGACGGGCTTGAGCCGCAGCAGGCCACCGAGGAACGCCTGGGCGCGGCCGATGCGGCCGCCGCGGCGCAGGAATTCGAGCGTCTCGAGCGCCACGGCGACGTGCAGGCGCCGTGCGGTGGACTCCGCCGCGGCCACGCACTGTTCCCGGGAGCCGCCGGCGCGCGCGGCACGTGCCGCCGCCAGCACGCAGAGCCCGAGCCCCATCGATACGGAACCGGTGTCGACGACGCTGATCCGCCCCGGCGCGACCTCCTCCGCGGCGTGACGCGCGGTGTCCACGGTGCCGCTGAGCTTGTGCGAGAGATGCACCGAAACGACCTCCCCGCGGGACGCGAGGTGCTCATACGCGTAGCGGAACAGCGCGGGCGGCGGTTGCGACGTCGCCGGCAGCACCTTCGCGGTGGGGAGCCGCCCGTAGAACTCGTCGGCCGTCAGGTCGACGCCGTCGCGAAATGCTTCGCTGCCGAACGAGATCGTCAGCGGCACAACGTCGATCTTCAGCTCCTCGCGCAGCTCCCGCGGGATGTCGGATGTGCTGTCCGTGACGACGCTGACGGTCACGCTAATCGACGCCGATGAGGTATGCGTAGTGCGGCTGGCCGCCGCGCAGGACTTCGACCTCGCAGCCGTGTTCCGCACGCAGGTCCGATGCCAGGGCCTCCGCGCTGGCCTCGTCCGCGCCCTCGCCGTAGTACAGCGAGACGAGCGGCGCGTCCCGGCCGACGACCATGCGCGCGACCGCGCTGAGGACGGCGCGCTCGATGCTCTCCTCGGCGATCTCGAGCCTCCCGTCGATGATGCCGATCGCCTGACCGGCGGCGACGGTGCGCCCGCCGATCGTGGTGGCGCGGACGGCACGGGTGACCTCCGCCGTCGCCAGATGCGCCATCGCGGCCTCCATCGCCGCGATGTTCTCGTCGAACGACAGATCCGTGTTCATCGCGACGAGCGCGGCCACGCCCTGGGGCACGCTGAACGCCGGCAGCACCGCCACGCACGCCGGCACGGCCCCGGCCGCCTGACGTGCCGCCATGACGACGTTCTTGTTGTCGGGCAGCACGATCACGGCCGGCGCGCCCGTGGCCGCGATCGCATCCGCGATCTCGCCCGCGCTGGGGTTCATCGTCTGGCCGCCGCGCACCACTGCCGCCGCGCCGATCGAGCGCAGCAGCTCCTCGATGCCGTCGCCCGCGGCGACCGCGACGACGGCGAAGGCGCCAGGCCGGCTCGCTGCCCTCGCTGCCGGCCGCGCGGCGAGCGCGTCGATCTGCGCCTGCATATCGTCCGCCTTCTCGTGCGAGACCGTTCCGAGCGTGCGGGCGTAGGCGAACGCGCCCTGCGGGTCGGCCGTGTGCACGTGCGCCCGCACCATGCCATCGCCCCCGACGACGAGCACGCTTTCGCCCATCTCCGCAAGCACCATCCGGATCGCCTCGCGGTCGAGCGACCGGCCGCTGACCACGAACTCGGTGCAGTAGCCGGCGCCGGCGCCGTCATGGAGGCGCCGGGTGGCGTGCAGCCACGATTCGTCGATGTGGCCGCCGCCGTCGAGATGCACGGTCAGCGGCTCGCCGCGCAGCGCGCGCAGCATACCTTCCAGCATGACGTAGAGCCCTTGCGCGCCGGAGTCGACGACTCCTGCCTCCTTCAGCACCGGCAGCAGGTTCGGGCTGTCCGCCACCGCATCGCGCGCGGCGCCCACCGCGGCGGCGAATGCGGCATCGGCGGCGCCGCCATCGTCCGCGCAGCGCCGCGCGGCACGTGCCGCCGCGGTGATCGCGGTCAAGATGGTGCCTTCCTTCGGTGCCGACACGACGCGATACGCGGCCTGGCGTCCCCGCTCGAGCGCGCGGGCAAGCTCGTGGGCGTCGAGGACGGCGTCCGGCGGCGCGGCCGCGAATCCGGTAAGGATCTGGGAGAGGATGACGCCGGAGTTGCCCTTGGCGCCCATCAGCGCCGCGTCGGCCGCCGCGCGGGCGACGTCGTGCGCGCTGCCGCTCGCGGCGTAGGCGGCGGCCGCCGCCGTCGCACGCATCGTCATCGCCATGTTCGTGCCGGTGTCGCCATCGGGTACGGGG
>JAKAMA010000133.1 GCA_021813085.1 Chloroflexota bacterium
TGACGGCGCCGAGCGGCACCATGCGGTCGTGCGAGAGCGCCCAGCCGCCCGCCCAGAGGGGCCGCTCGCTACGCAGCAGGCCCGTGTCAATGACGACGTGCGTCAGCTTGAGCGTGTCCTTGTTGACCACGAAGCGGCTGAGCGTCCCGAGCCTGTGCCCGTCGCGGCTGACGACCGCAGCGCCGAGATGCAGGTCTTCGATGTCTGGCATGCGTTCAGCCCGCGGTCATGGAGCCGCCGCCGGCACGAGCACGTGCCGCGGATTCACGACGTGCCGGTCGAGGAAGAGCGCCATGATCGTCGCGCACTGCCGGCCGAGCTCCGGCACCGCGTCGAACGCGTGCGGCGCGCCGGCGTACAGGTGCATCTCGACCGCTGCGCCCGCCTCGTCGAGCGCGCGGTACATGCGGAGCGACGCTTCGTGCGGGACCAGCTCGTCCTTGTTGCCGTGGAAGAGCAGCGTCGGTGGGAACCCCGCGGCCGCGTACGAGATGGGCGAGGCCTCGCGCAGCGCATCGGCGCCTGGGCCCGGACCCATCAAGAACTCGATCTCCGGGCTGAGCGACGCGCCCGGCGCGCTCAGGATGGACGGCGCGTAGAAGGCGATCGCCGCGGCCACGCTGGTGCCGGCGCCGGCGTTCCCGCCATCGCCCTCGAACTCAGGCAGATCCTGCGTGCCGGCGGCGATCAACGACAGGTGCCCGCCGGCGGAGTTGCCGGAGACGCTGATCTTCCCCGGATCGATGCCGAGACCGCCCGCGTTCGCGCGCATCCAGCGCAGCGCCGCTTTCACGTCGTGGATCTGGGCCGGCCACTTCGCCTCGCCCGCCAGCCGGTACTCGCAGGCGACGCACACGTAGCCGATGCGCCCGAGCAGGATGCCGTAGCCGTGGAGCTGCGACCGGTCGCCGCTCGCCCATCCTCCCCCGTGCACCAGCAGCACCGAGGGCGCGTCGCTGCGCCGGTCCGGCGGATGATAGATGTTGCACCTGAGCTCGCGGCCGCCGCCCGTACCGAAGACGACATCGCGCTCGACGGTCACGCGACCCGATTCACCGGCCATCTGCGCCTCCTCGCGTTTCGTCCCGCGATCGGAAGGTACGCGCTCATGCGGGCGGGAGCAACCCGCCGGTGGCACGGGGAAGCAGGGGACGGCGAGCTTCATCACCCTGCCTCAGGCTATCAGGATGCGAAATCGCCTCAATTGGTCGCTGCGTCCTGTGGGACCGACGCGCAAGGAGGACGCATCCGGCGCGGTGCGGCCGTGGTAGAGTGAGGACAAACCGAACAGGCGATGAGGCTCGCCGCCCCACGAGGGGCCGCCCGCGAGGGCTGATGGCTTCTACCGGCAATGCCGGCGGAAGCCATTTTCGTATCCGGGGACGTACGAGGCGGACTGGGAAGACATGATCGCGAAGATTTGCGCGCTTGACGTTGATGCCGTCACGATCGAGATGCCACGTGACATCAGGGAGGAGGCAGGCCGCATCATCGACGAACAACAGCCCGGCAACGAAGGCCTGCTGTGACGCCGCAACCAGGCGCCGAGGGCGCTCCCAGCCGCCCGCGACGGCCGCGTTCCGTTCGCTCCGCGGCAATGACGTTCGTGCTGCTCGTGGGCGTGATGAGCCTCTTCGCGGACTTCACCTACGAGGGCTCAAGGAGCATCGTCGGCCCGTACCTGGCGACGCTCGGTGCGGGCGCGATCGCCGTCAGCGTCATCTCTGGATTCGGTGAACTGCTCGGGTACGGGCTACGGGTCGTATCAGGCAGGCTGAGCGACCGCACCGGTCAGTTCTGGCCGATCATGATCGCCGGCTACGTCCTCCAGATGTCCGCCGTACCGCTGCTCGCCCTCGCAGGGAACTGGGAGGTCGCGGGCGTCCTCATCGTCCTCGAGCGCGTAGGGAAGGCGGCGCGCAACCCGCCGCGCGACGTCATGCTGTCGCATGCTGCGACGGAGATGGGCTACGGCTGGGCGTTCGGCGTGCACGAAGCGCTGGACCAGAGCGGAGCGCTGTTCGGGCCGCTCGCCGTCAGCGGCATCCTCGCGCTCAATGGCGAGTACAAGATCGCCTTCGCCTTCCTCGCGATCCCCGCTGTCATCATGCTCAGCATCCTCATGGCGGCGCGGCTGTCGTACCCCCATCCCGAGGACATGGAGGTGCACCCACCCGACATACGCACGGCCGGACTCCCTCGCGCATTCTGGATCTATCTGGCCGGGGCGATGCTCGTCGGGGCCGGGTTCGCGGACTTCCCGCTGATCGCCTTCCACTTCCATCAGCAGTCGACGGTACCGCAAGCGTGGGTGCCGATCTTTTATGCGATCGCCATGGGCGTGAGTGGCGTCGGGTCTCTCGTGTTCGGGCGCCTCTTCGACCGGGTTGGCATCGGCGTCCTCATCCCGCTCACGGTTGCTTCCGCGCTGTTCGCGCCACTCGTCTTCTTTGGCGGTTTCGCGGCAGCACTGATCGGCATGGCGCTCTGGGGGCTCGGCATGGGCGTGCACGAGTCGATCATCCCGGCGGCGGTCGCCCCGATGGTCCCTTCCGACCGCCGCGCCTCGGCCTACGGCCTATTCACCGCGGGTTACGGCATCTTCTGGTTCGCGGGCAGCGTGCTCATCGGCGTGCTGTACAGCTTCACGGTCCCGGCCGTCGTCGCGTTCAGCCTCGTCGCCGAGGTCGCGGCGATCCCGTTCCTGTACGTTGTCACACGGCAGCAGCAGCCGTTGCGCGAGCGGTAGCCGCACCATACCCGTGATTGCGGAAGTCTGCCGAGAAAGACCTGAGCATGGGCGTTTCGTCCCGCGATCGGAAGGTACGCGTTCATGCGGGCGGGAGCAACCCGGCGCAATCGCGCGGACATGCGGAGAGGGCAGGCCAGATGGCCTGCCCTCTCCGTGGCTGTACCAGGGTGTCCCTACTGGATGCCCTGGAAGTCGTTCTGCACGTTGACGCCGTTGGCGTCTGCGTGGCCGCCGCCCGGCAGTTGCGGCTCGTTCGCTTCGGCAACGCTCTCGGCCGCCGTCGTGGTCTCGGCCGTGTCCGGCTGCACGGACTGCGTGACGGCCGGCGTGTTCGTCGGCGGCGTCTGCGCGCTGGCCCCGGTGATGCCCGTCAGCGCGGCACCGCCGACAACGCTGCCGATCAGCGCCAGTCCGACGCCCGCACCGATGGCCTTCGCCTTCATGGTCTCGAACATGGTGTCCCTCCTTTCCGGAACAACTCGGAGCGTCGCTCGCTCCGGCAACCCCAGCGTAGGAAGTGACGATGAACCGCCCGTGAAGACGCCCTGAATCTTCCATCATGAACGGCGCCGCATCCGACGGCCGCACCGGGTCCGGCTGCCCCACATCGCGGCCTCCGCTATCATCGCCGCATGGAGCTGATCCCGGCGATCGATATCCGCGGCGGCCGCTGCGTGCGGCTGCTGCAGGGTGACTACGGCCGCGAGACGGTGTTCGGCGACGACCCGCTCGCGATGGCACGGCGCTGGGTCGGCGAGGGCGCGCGGCGCCTGCACGTCGTCGACCTCGACGCCGCGAAGGAGGGCCGACCGGTGAACGCGGCGCTGATCGCGCGCATCATCGCCGAAACGGGCGTCCGCGTGCAGGTCGCCGGCGGTCCGCGCGACGCCGCCGCGTTCGACCGCTGGGCGGAGGCGGGCGCGGACCGGATCGTGACGGGCACACTCGCCGTGCAGGCGCCGGACATCGTCGAAGCGGCCGCGCGGCGCCACCCCGGCAGGATCGCCGCCGCCGTCGACGCGCGCGGCGGCCGTGTCGCCATCAAGGGCTGGCTGGAGACCAGCGACCTTCAGGTCGCGGACTTCATCCGGGGCATGCGGCGCCGCGGCGTCGCGCACGTCATCTACACCGATATCAGCCGCGACGGCATGATGGCGCACCCGGACTTCGATGCCTTCGCGCGCGTGCTCGACGAGTCCGGCCTGCGCGCGGAGGGCGGCGAGGAGGTGCCCGTCATCTACTCCGGCGGCATCACATCGGTCGACGACATCGCGCGGCTGGCGGCGGAGTTCAGCATCGAGGGCGTGATCGTTGGCCGCGCACTGTACGACGGCAGCATCGACCTGCGCGCGGCGCAGCGCGTGCTCGTGTCCGGCGACGACTGGTAGTGCCCGCTAGCGGAACACGAGCAGCGTCGGCAGGAGCAGCGCGACGATCACGATGAGCGAGACGACGATGAGCGCCCATGGCGGCACGGGCCAGTGCCGGCGCTTCGGCTCCCACATGTAGCCGTGCGCCTCGCTGAGATCCCAGTCCGCGCTGCCGGGGCCGAACTCGTCCTCCTCCTCCTCACCATCCGGGATCTCCCAGTCGCGCGGCATCTCGCCCTCCTGCGTGCTACGCGAGCACGCGGCGGAAGAGCGCCAGCGACTGCTCCCACGCGTCCTGCGCCGCCTCCGGCCGAAAGCTCGGGCGGGTGTCGTTGAAGAACGAGTGCGGCGCGCCGTCGTAGACCTTGACGCGCGCGCTTCGGCCGTGCTCGGCGAGCGCCTGCTCGAACTTCCGGACGTTGTCGAGCGGGATGCCCGCATCGTCCGCGCCGAAGGCGGCGAAGATCTCGGCTTCGATCTTCGCGAGCTGCTCGGCCGGCGGCTGCATGCCGGCGTAGAACGGCGCGGCGGCAGCGATATCGGGCGATGCCACGGCGAGCGCCAGGGTCAGGCTGCCGCCCATGCAGAAGCCGATGCAACCGAGCTTCTTGGGTGCCACCCCGGGGATCGCCTTCAGGTACGCGACCGAGCCCGACAGGTCCTTCATCGCCTGCTCGCGGTTCATGTTCATCGCGAGCTTGCGCGCCTCGTCCGGTTCCGTCGCGAACTCACCGTGATACAGGTCCGGCGCAAGCGCGATGAAGCCCTCGCGCGCGAAGCGCCGGGCGACATCCTTGATGTGGTCATCGAGCCCCCACCACTCCTGGATGACGATGACGCCGGGGTGCGGCGCGTCGTCGTCCGGGCGCGCGAGGTAGCCCATACCCGGCACGCCATTCGCCGGGTACTCGACGGATTCGGTGCGGATGTCCGCCATGCGCGATCCTCTCCTTGCGTTATTCGGGGCGCAGCCGTTGCTCGTGTTCGGCGCGGCGGCGCTGCGCGGCCTCGCTGGTGCGGCTGTCACCGAACTTGCCGTCGCGCCACTCGAGTGCCGCCTTGAGTCCGTCCGTCATGGCCCGGCGTCCGAACTCGCGCACGGCGGGGGCCTGGTGCGCCCGGCCGTCGTTCTCGGCGGCCATCCGCTGGAGCGTGCGCGCGCCCATCAGCTCGAGCGCGACGTTGACGATGCGCTTGTTCGGTGTCAGAAGCTCCGTGTCGATCTTCTCGATCTTCGCGGCGAGCGCCTCGACCTCGGCCTCCAGGGACTCGGGCGGCACCGACTTCCAGACGAGGCCGATGTCGGCCGCCTGGCGGCCGCTGACGCTGTCGCCGGTGAGCAGGAAGTACTTAGCCCACTGCGGGCCGACAAGGTACGTCCACATGTGGGCCACGGGCGAGCCCATCGCCCGCACCGGCGGGAAGCCGATCACGGCGTCATCGGCGGCGACGACGATGTCGCACAGCAGGGCGAGATCCGTGCCGCCGGCGAGGCAGTAGCCGTGCACCTGCGCGATCACCGGCTTGTGCATGTCCCAGATGGCCATGCGCTCGCGCTGCTGCCGTTCGAGCTGCCAGATGTCGTCGTCCATCGACGCCATGCCGCGGTAGACGTTGGTGTACGTCTCGTCGCGGTCCTCGCGCTTCGGCGGCGACTGCATCGGCGTCAGGTCGTAGCCGGCGGAGAACGCGCGTCCGGCAGCGCGCAGGATGATCACGTGGACGCGCGCGTCGTTGTCGGCCTCCCAGAGCGCCGCGTTGAGCTCGCGCTGGAGCCGCATGGAGAGCGCGTTCAGCTTCTCGGGTCGGTTGAGGGTGACGCGCGCCTTGCCGCCATCCACCTCGTACAGGATCGTCTCGAAGTCCATCGGCCGCCTGCCTCCCTGCGTGCAGATTCATGCTATGGCATGCGCGGGCAGGATGCGAGCCCCAGCGCGCGGGCTGCCCGCCGGGGCCGCGATGCTCCCGCGGCCATCGGAGGGCGCGCGGGCTGTTCGGCCCCTGCCGCGAGCGGCGCGCGCGGGCTAGGATCAGTCGCGGGAGGTGGGTGTGAAGTACGACGTGGTCATCCTGGGCGCTGGGGCATCGGGCGCGACGATCGCCGCGCGGCTGTCGGAGGACCCGGCGATCTCGGTGCTGCTGCTCGAGGCGGGGCCGTACTACCGGACGCTCGACGAGATGCCCGCGGGGCTGCTCAACGGCAACGACAACTCGTACTCGCCGCACAACTGGGACTGGATGGCGGAGGCGAACACCGCGGGCAGGCTCGTGCCGCTGCCCAGCGGGCGCGTCGTCGGCGGCTCGTCGGCGGTGAACACGGCGATCGCCCTGCGCGGGACGCCGGAGGACTACGACGAGTGGGCGGCGTTCGGGAACGACCTCTGGTCGTGGGACCAGGTGCTGCCGTACTTCCGGCGGCTCGAGACCGACCTGGACTTCGACGACGACTATCACGGGCGCAACGGGCCGATCCCGGTGCGGCGCTACCGCGAGGACGAGCTGGCGCCGGTGCAGCTCGCCTTCATGCGGGCGATGCGCGCGCTGGGGTACCCGGAGACGAAGGACAACAACGACCCGATGTCGACCGGGCTGGCGCCGCACCCGATGAACAAGCGGGGGCGGACGCGGATGAGCGTCGCGATCTGCTACCTGGAGCCGGCGCGTCACC
>JAKAMA010000134.1 GCA_021813085.1 Chloroflexota bacterium
CCGCCGGCGGCGACCGCCTCGAGCGTGCGCGCGAGATCGGGCTGGCGCAGCATCTGCCCGAAGGCCGGCGGCGCACCGTCGATGTAGAGCGCGCGGGCGAGGCCGCGGTACTTCGTGAAGAGCCCCTGGGCGTACCGGAGCGTCAGCTCGAGCTCGCGCGAGACGGGGAAGCCGTCGCGCGCGTAGGCGATCGCGGGTACGAGCAGCTCGGCGAACGGGCGCGTGCACCATCGCGCGTGGAACTCCTGCCACGCATCGACGAGCCCGGGCACCGCGCACGCCGCGCCGCCGTGCCGCGGGATGCCGGCGGCGTACCGCTCGGGCGTCGCCTCGGCGGGCGCCTTGCCACCCGAGCAGATGGCCGTCACCCGCCCCTCGCGCTTCGGCCAGACGAGCACGTAGGCATCGCCACCCAGGTGATTGCGGTGCGGCTTCACGACGGGCAGGAGCGCCGACATCGCCAGCGCGGCGTCGAAGGCGTTGCCGCCGCGCCGTAGCACGTCGACGCCCGTCTGCGTCACCAGCGGGTGCTCCGACGCGACCATGCCGTGCGTGCCGAGCACCGGGCCGCGCACGGGCGGGATGCTGTCGGCGGCCGGCTGTGTCATGGCGCCTGCCTCGCCGGCAGGAAGTAGCCCCGGAACGTGACCTCGCTGCCCCGCCTGCCGACCGTGAGGGTGCCGCCGGGATACCGCGCGGTGACGGTCGCGGCGTCGCGCAGGTAGTCCCCCAGGAAGACGAACGCGACGTCCCGCCCGGCCGGCGCATCGAAATTGAGCGGCTGATCCTTCGGCACGCCGCCGAACTGGCGCGAGCGGTCCTCGCCCGTCGCGTGGGGCGCGATGAAGCGGCGCGTCTCGTAGTCGAAGGCCCAGCGGTCGCTGTAGAAGTACACCATCGTGCCCTTCGGCAGGCTGGCGATGTAGTGCGAGGCGGCATCGTCCTGATACGGATAGGTGAAGCGCATGACGTCGGTGCGCTGCGCCGGGCCGAAGTAGTCGCGCACGTTGCCCACCACCGGCACGGCGACGAGCAGGGCGATCAGGGCCATCGCCGCGTAGCCGCGCGGGTCGCGGCGCCCGGCGGCGCGCTCCCACAGCCACGCCAGCGGCAGCGCGGCGAGCAGCGCGACGAACGGCGCCAGCCCGAAGCTGCGCCGGAAGAGCCCGTCGCCCGTCGTGAGCAGCGCCCCGAAGGGCAACATGGCGACTGCCGCCAGGACGGCGGCGTACTCCGGCCTGCGCCATCGCCAGAGCGCGAAGGCGAGACCGGCGAGCGCGAGCGTCGATGTCACGGCGTCGACGACCGGCTGGCCCGGGGCCGCCAGCCCGTCGCCGTAGTCCGGGCGGCCGCCGCGCAGGAGGCCGCGCAACCACTCGTCGAAGCGGTCACGCAGGATCTCTGCGCGGCCGCCGATGCCGGCCGCGCGCCACTGCGCGGTGTAGATCACGCCGACCGTGTGCTCGTGCGAGCGGTACGTCGCGCCGTGGCCGTTGATGTACAACAGCATCGGCAGCGCGACGACGAGGGCCGCCGCCACGAGCGCGGCGACGCCGGCGGCGATGCGCAGGCCGTCAGCGCGCGTCGATACGGACAGGAGCGACCAGAGGACGGCGACGGCAACCACCGGCACGAACAGCAGGTAGGCGTTGTAGGTGTAGATGCCGAGGCCGGTGAGCGCGCCCGCCAGCGCCAGCAGCGGCACGCTGCGCCGCCGGAGGCCGGCGAACAGCGCCCACAGCACCGCCATCTCGACGAACGGCCAGGCGCCGATCATGAACCCGGTGCGGGTCAGTTGCAGATGCCACGTCATGACCGTGAGCAGCAGCGCGGCGAAGACGGCGGGCGTGCGGCCGAACATCGTGCGGAAGGCGAAGTAGGCGAGGGGGATCGTGGCGATGCCAAAGACCGCCATCGATGCACGGAGCGTGGACGTCGTCTGCGGCAGGAACTCGAAGAGGAGCGCCGTGAAGTAGAGCGGCCCGGCAGGCTGGCCGAGCGCGCTCGTCACGTACGGGCCGATCCAGCCTTCGCGCAGGACGCGCCGCGCGTCCAGCCCGGTCCAGGCCTCGTCGCCGTGCAGCCCGAGCGGCACGGTGCCCAGATCCCAGAGCCGCACCACCGCCGCGAAGAGCGTCAGCGCCGCCACGAGGGCCAGTTCGACGCGGGCCGCGTACGCGCGCTCGCCAGCCGTCGCCAGGGCAGCGCCGAGGGTGCTGCCCGCGCGCGCCGTCCTCACCTGTGCCATGTCACCGGCATCACGCGGCCATACTAGCGGGAGCAGCGGCACCCGCGCACGGCCCGGGAGATATCGCGCGAGACGCGCCTCCGTTACGATGGGCGGTGATCGGGAGGACTGCGCCATGACCGAAAAGACCGCCAGATCGCTCCGCGTGCCGGTGAAGCGGCTGCGCCGCGCCTGCAACCCCAATCTCTTCCGGTTCAAGACGACGGACGACGTCCGCCTGCTCGAGGGCACCGTCGGGCAGGACCGCGCGGTCAGCGCGATGGACTTCGGGCTGAGCATCGAGGCCGCGGGCTACAACCTGTTCGTCGCCGGGCCGCCCGGCACCGGCCGCTCGACGGAACTGCGGACGCAGGTCGGACGCGTGGCGGCGACGCGGCCGCCGGCGCGCGACTGGTGCTACGTTTTCAACTTCCGGGAGCCCGCGCGGCCGCGGGCGCTGAGCCTGCCGGCCGGCCTGGGACACAAGCTCGGCCACGATATCGACGACCTCGTCGCGCACGTCCGGCGCGAGGTGCCAAAGGCCTTCGAGAGCGATGAGTACGCGCAACGCCGCGACCAGATCAACCGGGAGATGCAGCGGGAGCGCGAACGCGTGTTCGAGGCGCTGCAGAAGGAGGCGGAAGCGCGCGGCCTCACGGTGAGCGTGACGCCGATGGGCGTGACGACGCTGCCGGTTGTCGATGGCAAGCCCCTGACGAAGGAGCAGTACGACCTCCTGACCGACGAGCGCAAGCGCCAGATCCAGGAGCGGACCGCCGAACTGGAATCGATCGTCGCGCAGATGGCGCCGCAGATGCGGCGGCTCGACCGCGGCGGCGCGCAGCTCCAGGCGGAGCTGGACACGCAGGTGATGAAGCTCATCGCCACGCCACTGCTCGAGGAGATGAAGCACGAGTACGCGGACGAGCCCGAGGTCGTCGCCTACATCGACCAGGTCGGCGCCGACATGATCGAGCACATCGACGCCTTTCGGGGTGTCGAGGACACGCCGCAGCAGGCGATGATCCCGATGCTGGCGGCCGCCCAGCGCGACGTCGCCTTCGACCGCTACAAGGTGAACGTCGTGGTCACGCACGAAGGCGCGAAGGCGGCGCCGTTCGTGTTTGAAGACAACCCGTCGTACTACCAGATCTTCGGCCGCGTCGACTATCGGTCGAGCCTGGGCTCGATGGTGACCGACCACACGATGATCAAGCCGGGGGCGCTGCACCGCGCGAACGGCGGCTTCCTGGCGATCGACGCGCTCGACGCGCTGTCGCAGCCGCTCGTCTGGCAGACGCTCAAGCGTGCCCTGCGCACGAAGCAGGTGCGCATCGAGAACATCGGCGAGCAGCTCAGCATGCTGCCCGCGGCGACGCTGACGCCCGAGCCGATCCCGCTCGACGTGAAGGTGGCGATGATCGGCACGCCGCGCGTCTTCCAGATCCTGCAGACGGCCGACGACGAGTTCCGCAAGCTCTTCAAGGTCAAGGCCGACTTCACCACGGACGTCGAACGGATCAACGGCCACGTCGAGCTGTACGCGCGCTTTATCGCCCGGCAGGTGAAGGAGAAGGGGATGCGCCCGTTCGACCGCAGCGGCGTCGCGCGTGTGGTGGAGCACAGCTCCCGTATGGTGGCGGACCAGGACAAGCTGTCGCTGCGCATGATGGAGGTGGTCGACCTGCTCGTCGAGGCCGACTACTGGGCGTGCAGCAGCGGCAGCGCGACCGTCACCTGCGACCACGTCGAGAAGGCGATCGAGGAGAAGGTCTACCGGTCGAGCCTGATCGAGGAGCGCATCCAGGAGTTCATCAACAACGGCACGCTGAAGGTCGATGTGACCGGCTCGGTCGTCGGGCAGGTGAACGGCCTGTCGGTGTACGACCTCGGCGACTACGCCTTCGGGCGTCCGTCACGCATCACCGCGCGCGTCAGCCTCGGCCGCGGGCAGGTGATCAACCTGGAGCGCGAGATCGGACAGAGCGGGTCGTCGCACAGCAAGGGGTTCCTGATCATCACCGGCTACCTCAACGGCAAGTTCGCGCACCGCCAGCCGCTCTCCTTTGCCGCGAGCCTGACGTTCGAGCAGGTCTACGACGAGGTCGACGGCGACAGCGCCTCCTCGACCGAGCTGTACGCGTTGCTTTCGGCCATTACCGACGTCCCGCTCCGCCAGGATCTCGCCGTCACCGGCTCGGTGAACCAGCTCGGCGAGGTCCAGGCGATCGGCGGCGCGAACGAGAAGATCGAAGGGTTCTACGCCGTGTGCAAGGCGCGCGGGCTGACCGGCGAGCAGGGCGTGATCATCCCGAAGGACAACGTGCGCAACCTCATGCTCAAGCGGGAGGTCGTGGACGCGATCAGCGACGGCCGGTTCCACGTCTACGCCGTCTCGACGATCGAGCAGGGGATCGGGCTGCTGACCGGCATCCCCGCGGGCCGGCCACGCAAGGACGGCACGTACGCCGATGGCACCTTCTTCCGCAAGGTCACGGATTGCCTGGAGGCGATGACCCGCCGCGCGGTCGAGGTGAACCGCGCCGCCCAGCGCGAACTGATGGCGCCGACGACGGCCAGCCCGGACGGCGCGCGGCGCCGCAAGGATAACGGCGCGGGCGCTCGGCGGCGGCGTGGACGTACGGACTGAGGTCTCCGCGGGCGGTGTCGTGTTTCGCACGCGCGCGGACGGCTACGACGTCGCGCTGATCCGTACCCACGAGGACCGCTGGCAGCTCCCGAAAGGCTGGATTGAGGACGGCGAGAGCCCGGAACGCACGGCGATCCGCGAGGTGCGCGAGGAGGCTGGGGTCGACGCCGAGGTGGTCGCGCCGCTCGGTCGCATCGAATACTGGTACACGTCCACGTACGACGTCGAGCCCGTGCGCGTGCACAAGTTCGTGCACGTCTACCTGCTGCGCTACCGCGGCGGCTCGACAGCGGACCACGACCACGAGGTGCGGGAGGCGCGCTGGGTCGAGATCGGCGAGGCGGAGCGGATGCTCGCGTTCAAGGACGAGCGGCGCATGGTGCGCCTCGCGCGAGAGGCGCTGAAGGGGGCGTCGTAGCCGAGCGCCGGACCAGCTCCAATGCTGCGCTGCGGCACCCGTAGGGGCACAAGGCGTTGTGCTCCTACGCGGCGGGAAGGTGGAGGCGCGGGCCGGTACCCGGATGCGTCCGTATTCGGACGTGCCCGCGCAACCCCGCGCGGGCCAAGAAGCCCGCGCTACGACAGGCCCGTATCGGACGTTCGGCGGGCGAATCGCGCGGGCTGAAGGCCCGCGCTCTGAATGTGCCCCTACGCGGCGTCTCCGCTCGGTTGCGGCGCGTGGCAGGCCGGTGCGCGGGCGAATCCCTGTTCATAGCAGCCGTTACCCTTCGGATGGTGCGGCGGCGCCTGGTTCGTCGTGCACGCGCAGGCGCGGGTCGCCGCCCGGATCGGCGACCTGCCGCGGGGGCGTCTGCTGGCCTGCGGCGGCCGTTGGAAGCGAGAACGTGAACACGGTGCCGCCGCCCACCCGCGGCTCCACGCGGATCTCGCCGCCGTGCGCCCGGACGATCTCGCGCGCGATCGCCAGCCCGAGGCCGCTGCCCGAACCGGATGCCTCGGTGCTGCCGCGGTAGAAGCGGTCGAAGATGTGCGGCAGGTCCTCCGGCGGAATGCCGCTGCCGTCATCCGCGACGTACAGCTCCGCGGCGCCGCCGCGCGGGCGGCGCACTCCGGCCTCGATGCGGCCGCCCGCGCGCGTGTGATGGAAGGCGTTATCGATGAGGTTGCCCAGCACCTGCTCGATGCGGTCGAAGTCGGCCACCACGGTGACGTTGGTGGCAGGCGGCTCGATGGCCAGCGTGACGCCGGCGTCCGCGGCGCGGATCGCGAAGACGTCGCGGACCTGCGAGAGCAGCTCGCTCACACGCACATCGGCGAGGGCCATCCGCTGCTGCCCTGACTCGATGCGCGTGAGGTCCAGCAGCTCCTCCACCATGTGCAGGAGCCGCCGCGACTCGATGTCGATGACGCGCGCGGCCCGCGTGCGCCCGTCGGGCGTGTCGAGCGTCCCGTCGGTCATCGCCTGCGCGAAGCCGCGGATCGATGTCAGCGGCGTCTTCAGCTCGTGTGAGACGTTCCCCAGGAACTGGCGCAAGGTGCGCTGCGACGCCTGGACCGAGTCCGCCATCGCATTGACGTCCTCCGCGAGCGCGCGCACTTCGCTCGGGCCGGACACGGGTACCCGCTCCTTGTAGCGCCCGCCGGCCACCGCGCGGATGCCCCTGGTGACGCGTCCGAGCGGGCGGTAGAGCGAGGCCCACAGCACGATGCCGACGAGCGTCGCCGCGCCCAGGCCGACGAGCCCCGCGAACAGCAGGCGTGGTGCTACGTCGCGGAAGATCGACCCGGGCGTCGCCTCCGGCGCCGCCACGACGATCTCGCTGACCCCGGGCGGCGCCAGGCGCACGGCCCTCGGCATCGGGATGGTCACGTACAGGATCTGGCGGCCGCCGCTCGTCCTGCGCTTCTGCT
>JAKAMA010000135.1 GCA_021813085.1 Chloroflexota bacterium
ACGCCTTCCTCGCGCGCGTGCTTGCGCTCTTCCTCCCGGCCGACCATCTCCTGTCCGGTGCGCCGGTAGACGAGCGAGACTTCCTCAGCGCCCAGGCGGACGGCCGTCCGCGCGCAGTCCATCGACGTGTCGCCGCCGCCGATGATGACGGTCCGGCGGCCGGGCTGTAGGGGCGTGCGCATGCGCGGCGGCAGATCCTGCGGGGCCACGTTCGCACGCGAGAGAAACTCCGTCGCCTGCATGATGCCGGCCAGTTCCACGCCTTCGATATGGAGCTCGTTGCCGACGCCAGCGCCATGGCCCAGGAACACGGCGTCGTAGCCTTCGGCGAGCAAGTCGTCGACCGTCTTCTCGCCGCGGGTGCCGATGCTGGTGTCGCCGACGAAGCGGATCGGCAGGCGGCGGAGCTCCGCGAGCCGCTCGTCCAGCACGCGCTTCTCGAGCTTGAAGGACGGGATGCCGTAGCGCAGCACGCCGCCAGGAGACGGCCAGGCGTCGAACACCGTGATCGCGTGGCCCAGTTTCGCCAGCTCCTCCGCGACCACCAGTCCGGCCGGGCCGGCACCCACCACCGCGACGCGCTTGCCCGTCGGCGCCGGCGCCGGCGCCGAGGCCGGCGCGTGGACACGCTGCCAGTCCGCGACGAAGGCCTCCAGGCGGCCGATCGCGACGGGCTTCGCGTGCTTGCCGACGACGCAGTGTCCCTCGCACAGTCGCTCCTGGGGGCAGAGCCGGCCGCACATCTCCGGGAAGTTGCTCGTCTCGTGAAAGACGTCCGCCGCTCCGACGGGGTCGCCGTGCTCGAGCTTCCAGAGCGCGGCGGGGATGTCGTTGCCGGCCGGGCAGGCGACCTGGCACGGCGCGGCCGGGCACTGGATGCAGCGCTCGGCCTCGACCTTCGCCGTCTCGATATCGAGCGGGAGGTAGACCTCGCGCCAGTTCAGGATACGGACGTTGGGGTCCTGCTTCCGGATCGTCTGCGCGGGGATCGTGAGCCGCGCCTTGCGGTCGACGCTCGGACGGTCGTGGATCTGTGCCATCAATACGACTCCCCCGGAGATATTGTCGTCACACCGACATCTTCATCGTAGCAACCGTGCAAGGCGCTTCGGCCGGGCCGAACGGACTGTCTTGAGAGCGCAGGGGGCGGGTTCGCGGCCAGCATGCGTCTCGGGCCGCCTGGTACGGCCGGGCGAGCCCCGCCGGATATCCGGGAGCGAGGTGGCACGCTTGACCGCCGGCAGGGCAGCCATGATCCTGTAACCGCGGCACCGCTGCAACGCCCGCTGTACGGCCTGAGGACCAGACACGGAGCCCCTTATGACCGTCGAATTCGGTCTCGCGTCCGGCGTCGACGCACAGGCGTTCGGCCAGCCAGGACAGCGCACCTTTCGGCTCCGCCTCGTGGGCGAAGCCGGACAGTCCGCGTCGCTGTGGATGGAAAAGGAGCAGATGCAGGCGCTCAGCCTGGCGCTGAAGCAGATGCTGGCCCAACTCGAGTACGCGGGTGAGGAGCGCCCCGGCGAGATCGAAGGCTTCCCGGTGGTCGCCGAGCACGACTTCCGCATCGGCCGGATGGGGATGGGCTTTGACCCGCACGACAGCACCGTCGTGCTGTACCTGTACGAGATAGGCGTCGAGGATGGCGACGAGCCGGCGCTCCGCGCGCGGCTGACGCCCGCCCAATCGGCGGCGCTGGGCGCGCAGCTCGACGAGATCATCGCCAGCGGGCGCCCCGTCTGCCCCCTGTGCGGCGCGCCGATCGAGGCTGCAGGACACGCCTGCGTCAGGTCGAACGGACATTCTGATCAGGCCATTCCCACGGAAGAGCCGGACGAGGACGAGAGCTGAGGCGGCGTCCCTTCGCGCCTCCTGGCAACGACGGCCCCGGGGCCACTCCCCGACCGGCGTTGGGCCGCTGACGCGCGCGCGGCCGCATCGCGGCGCATTTTCCTCGCCGGCCGTCACCTTTCTCCGGTCGCGTCCGTTAGGCACGCAGGAAGGATCTCGCGGAACCCAGGATTGAGACTCGCTAAGGAGGGTGGATATGCGCCAGAAGATCATCGCCGCGGGGCTGGGGGTCGGACTCCTGAGCCTCGCCGCAGTCGGAGCCTTCGCCTCACAGGGCGGCACGCAGACGCAGTCGACAACCCCCACCGCAACGTCAACCGCGACCGCAACGAGCACCGTGCCGGCACCGGTCGTCAACACCGCGACCGCCACGGGGACCGCGACCTCGACGAGCACCGCCACGAGCACGGCCGTCGCCACGAACACGCCCGCGCCGACGGCCACGTCGACGCCGGTCGCTACACCGACGGCCGGGCCGACGCAGGCCGCCGAAGGCCCCGATCTCGACGAGGACTGCGACGTCGAGGACGACCACCCGGAGATCGACCACCCGGAGATCGACCACCCGGATGCCGACGACGCAACCATGACTGCGGTGCCAACGGCAACGGCGACGCCGGCCACGGCGCCCACCGCCACGGTGACGTGCGAAGCGCCCGAACACGAGGTCGCCGAGCCGGCCGAGCAGCACCGCTCCGACCGCAGCATGGATGTGCACGCGCGAGAGATGCACGACTAACGTCGCCCACACGCTGGATCGAGGACGAGGCCCAGACTCGCTGTCTGGGCCTCGTCCCGTCCCTCACGGGCAACGGAGCGGGGTGAGCTGGGCCCGGCGGGCGGGACGCCAACGGCGCTCTGGACCGCCACACTCCGGCCGGACGGCCCCCGCCCTGGCCCGGCTTCGGGGACCCCGTCAGGGTTCTCCCGCTGCACGGCGTCAGCGCAGCGCCGATATTCGATGCGATTGGCTCACGGACCGCTGTGCTATGCTCAAGAGGTGAGCGCCGCGGCGCGCGCACCGGAAAGAACGGCCGCTTTGGGATCCCGCTGCACCCTCCTCCGGCCTGGGCTTGTCGCCTACCAGCGTGCCTGGCAGATGCAGCAGCGCATCGCAAACGAGGTGCGCGCGGGCGGCGACCCGGCGCTGATCCTCCTTGAGCATCCGCCGACGTACACGCTCGGTGCACGCGGCAATGGCGAGCACCTGCTGCTCAGCCGCGAGGCCTTCGCTGAGCGCGGCGCACAGGTCGTCGAATCGGACCGCGGCGGCGACGTGACCTTCCACGGCCCGGGGCAGCTCGTCGCGTACCCGATCCTCGATCTGCGGCGGTTCGGGCAAGGCCCCGTCTGGTACGTGCGCTCGCTCGAAGGCGTACTCATCGAGACGCTGGCGCGATTCGGGATCGTCGCCGGCCGGGTGGCGGGGCGGCCGGGGGTCTGGGTGCGGCAGGAGAAGATCGCCGCCATCGGCGTCCGCGTGGCGCGGGGCGTGACGACGCACGGCTTCGCACTGAACGTCAACACAGACCTGTCGTACTTCGCGCACATCGTCCCCTGCGGCATCGCCGACGCCGGCGTGACGTCGATGCGTCAGCTCGCCGGAGCGGACTTCGACGTGCGGGCGGTCGAGGCCGAGGTGATCGCCGCGTTCGGGCGGCAGTTCGGATTGGAGCTGCACGAGGAAGCACTGATGGAGGCGGCACTTGGTCGCTGAGACGAGACC
Organism: Chloroflexota bacterium; assembly: GCA_021813085.1. Taxonomy (GTDB): domain Bacteria; phylum Chloroflexota; class Dehalococcoidia; order DSTF01; family JACRBR01; genus JADMII01. Next base: position 3,578 of record JAKAMA010000135.1, read on the forward strand.
CGAGCGCAAGCCCGAGTGGCTGAAGGTGCGCTTCCCCGGCGGCGAGCGCTACCAACGTGTGAAGGCGTTGATGCGCGAACAATCCCTCCACACCGTCTGCGAGGAGGCCCACTGCCCCAATGCCGGCGAGTGCTGGAACGCCGGCACGGCCACGTTCATGATCCTCGGCGACGTCTGCACGCGCTCGTGCGGGTTCTGCGCCGTCGCCACCGGGCGCCCCGGCACCATCGACCCGCTGGAGCCCTACCGCGTGGCGCAGGCGGTGCGGGCGCTCGGTCTCGACTACGTGGTGATCACGTCCGTGAACCGCGATGACATCGCGAGCGGCGGCGCCGAGGCCTTCGCCGCGTGCATCAAGGCGATCCGGCGGGACGGACCAGATGTCCGCGTGGAGGTGCTGATCCCGGACTTCAAGGGGAACTGGGACGCCCTCGCCCAGGTGGTCGCGGCGCGGCCGTTCGTGCTGAACCACAACGTCGAGACGGTGCCGCGCCTCTATCGACGCGTGCGGCCGCAGGCGATCTACGCGCGCTCGCTCGAGCTCATTCGCCGCGCGAAGGAGGCAGCCCCGGACATGCTCACGAAGTCCGGCTTCATGGTGGGCCTCGGAGAGTCTCGCGAGGAGTTGTTCGGCGTGATGCGCGACCTGCGCGCGCACGGCTGCGACATCCTGACCATCGGGCAGTATCTGCGGCCGACGATGCAGCACCTGCCCGTCGATCGGTACTACGAGCCCGCGGAGTACCGGGCGTTCCGCGCATACGGCGAGGAGCTGGGCTTTACGCACGTCGAGGCCGGCCCCCTCGTGCGGTCGTCCTACCACGCCGAGAAGCAGACGGGGGTGGACCGCGCCCGCGGCGTGGCAGCGGCCCCGCCGGGAGACGTGAGCGGTGGCTGAGTACGATCTGGCGATCATCGGCGGCGGGCCGGGCGGCTACGTGGCGGCGATCCGGGCGGCGCAGCTCGGCATGAAGGTTGCGCTCGTCGAGCGGGAGCGGGTTGGCGGCACCTGCCTGAACTGGGGCTGCATCCCCAGCAAGGCGATGCTCTGGAACGCCGAAGTCGTGAACCTCGTGCGGGACGCGGCGACGTACGGCATCTCCTTCGACAATCTGCGGGTCGACATGGGAAGCGCGATCGACCGCAGCCGCCAGGTCGTCGACCAGATGGTGAAGGGCGTCGAGTTCCTGCTCGGGAAGAACGGCGTAGTCACTGTGGCCGGCGACGCGGAGTTCGCGTCACCGACGCAAATCCGCGTGCGCGGCGCGGACGAGACGGTCGACGCGAGGGCAGTGATCATCGCCACCGGCGCGCGCCCGCGCGCCTTGCCGGGGCTCGATCCCGACGGCAAGACGGTCTTCGGCAGCCGCGAGGCGCTGGCGCTGCGCGAGCGCCCGGAGCGCGTCGTGATCATCGGCGGCGGGCCGATTGGCGTCGAGTTCGCGACGTTCTGGCACGCATACGGCGTGGAGGTGACGATCCTGGAGATGCTCGAGCACCTGCTGCCGCTCGAGGACGAAGAGATCAGCGTGCAACTCGAGCGCGCGTTCAAGAAGCAGGGGATCAAGTTCATCACCGGGGCGAAGGTCGAGGGCGCCAGCGTCCGCGATGGCGGCGCCAGCGTGCGCTTCAGCGCGCGAGGGGGCGAGCAGCAACTGGAGGCGGACCACGTGCTCGTCTCGATCGGCTTCACCGGCAACGTCGAAACGCTCGGGCTCGACGGCATCGGCGTGCAGGTCGAGCGGGGGTGGGTGAAGACCGACGGCGCGCTGATGACCACCGCCGCCGGCGTGTACGCGATCGGCGATGTCACCGGGATCATGAACCTCGCGCACGTAGCGTCGGCGCAGGGCGTGGCCGTCGTCGAGCGGCTCGCCGGACGGACGCCGCCGGCCCTGGACTACCAGCACATGCCGCGCGCGACGTACTGCGCGCCGGAAGTGGGGAGCGTTGGCCTCAGCGAGCGGCAGGCGCGCGAGGCGGGATACGACCTGAAGGTGGGCAAGTTCCCCGTGCGGGCGAACGGCCGGGCGAAGGCGATCAACCAGACCGACGGGCTGATCAAGATCGTCGCCGACGCCGCGACCGGAGAGACGCTCGGCATCCACATGGTCGGGCCCATGGTGACGGAGCTGCTGGCGGAGGCGTCGCTCGGGATGACGCTGGAGGCGACGCCGCGCGAGCTGGGCTGGACGGTCGCCGCGCACCCGACGCTCGGAGAAACAGTGAAAGAGGCGGCGATGGCCGTCAATGGCGAAGCAATTCACTTCTGGACGGAATGACATGGGACAACACGGCAAGACCGGCACACTGACGCGACACGACGGCGGGGCGGGCATGACTGGCGAGGAGCTCGTCGCGCTGCTGCACAAGATGATGGAGATCCGCCGCTTCGAGGAGAAGGCGGCGGAGATGTACGCGCGCGGGAAGATCCACGGGTTCCTGCACCTCTACATCGGCCAGGAGGCCGTGGCGACGGGCGCGATCGCGGCGCTCCGGCCGGACGATTACATCGTCAGCCACTACCGCGAGCACGGCCACGCCCTCGCTCGCGGCGTCGACCCGAAGCGCGTGATGGCGGAACTGTTCGGCAAAGAGACAGGGGTCACGGGCGGCCGCGGCGGCTCGATGCACCTCTTCGACGTCAGCAAGTCGTTCCTCGGCGGCTACGCCATCGTTGCGGGGCACATGCCGCTGGCGTGCGGCCTCGGCCTCGCCGAGCAGTACAAGGGGAGCGACCGCATCGCGGTCAACTTCCTGGGTGACGGCGCGGTGAACGAGGGCGAGTTTCACGAGGCGCTCAACCTCGCGGCGGTGTGGAAGCTGCCGGTGCTCTTCATCTGCGAGAACAACTTCTACGGGATGGGCACGGCCGTGCAGCGGGTGTCGGCGCTGGTCGAGGTGTACAAGCGCGCCGAGGCCTACGGCATGCACGCCGAGCAGGCCGACGGCATGGACGTGCTCGCGATGTACGAGGCGACGGCACGGCTCGCGAAGCGCGTGCGTGCCGGCGAGGGACCGGTGTTCCTCGAAGCGATCTGCTACCGCTTCCGCGGCCACTCGATGGCCGACCCGGAGTTCTACCGGACCAAGGGCGAGGTCGACCGCTGGCGCACGTTGGACCCGATCGCCCGCTTGAA
>JAKAMA010000136.1 GCA_021813085.1 Chloroflexota bacterium
CTGCGTATGTCCTTCCGCTCGCCTTCTTTGGTACCGGAGCCGGCTGGATCGCCGTGCATCGGCACGGTGTCGGCGTCACGATCTTCGTAATGCGCGGCGCAGTCGTATTCGTCATGCTCTTCCTTTGGCTTGTTGTCGCACTCGCGCCCCCATCCAGGGCCACTGTCGTGTGGTTCCTGGTCTTTCTGGCAATCTGTCTTGCATCGTCGGCTGTTTCGGCGGTAGCGCTCGGGAGAAGCGAGCTACGCGCGCGACGAAACGCGCCGCCATCTGCGGCCCGCGAGCCGGCACTGCGCATCTCCCCGGGGGAACCCGTCTTCGTCCAAGCGCCATCATCGACAGCAGACCGCTGGCGCGCCGCGCTGGTTCTCGCCACGATTGTGACGGGTGCAACCTTGCTGCCACTGCTGTTACTCGCCTACGGCAGAGGCACCCAAGTCCCGCTGCCGCGCGATACTGACGTCCGAGTCGATGCGATTGCGAGATTCCGTACGTTCCCGGTCTACTGGGTCGGTCGGTCATATGACGGACATCAGCTCGACCGCGTCATCGGCCAATATCCCGGGGAGGAGAGCGACCCGGTTCTGTTTCTCTACGGCACCTGCGGACGTGCGTTCGAGGCGGGCTGCGTGCCGTGGCTTGTGGTGAAGACGCAGCAGGGATGTTTGGGAGACGTCGACGCGGGCCTGAAGGTGCGCGAACGCACCGCACACCAGGCATCGCACCTTTCGGTGCAGGCTGGTGACGTCGTGGTAACGCTGTATGCGGCAACACATCAACTAGAAGTGAACGCGGCCCGAGATATGTTTACTGCGAACGCGAACGCAGCATCGAACATCCCGGCGGTCATTGCAGGCGGGCCGCTTCCAGGATCCCTCTGCGAACTGGCGCGCCTTCATCCGGCCGCCTTCCCCACGCCATGGCCAGGAAGGCCAGTTTCGACACGTGAGTCGTTACCGGCCACTGTGCTCTCATCATTCGGCAGGATCGGCATCCCCCGCTCACTCGACGAAGCGCAGCGCCAACTCGGATGGCGCGTACTGCGCACAAACGATCCAAGGTTTACGCTCTCGCTCGTCGGTGCGATCCGCACGTTCCGCAACACGCTGCCGCGGCTGGAGCAGACCAAATACACGATGGTCGGACACAGCTATCCCATCGACATAGCACAGGAGCCAGAGTCATATCCGACCTTCGACGTGGCGCCATACTCCTCGATTGAGACGATTGGCGCGTGGACCGGACGCCTGTGGACCTACAGTGCGCAGGTCGGTTTCGATTTCTATTCCGGTGAAACCGTCGAGGGTCAGCGTGTCCGCGTGTCGGTGTATGGCGAGCGAGGAGCCGTCACGCTCGAGGACATCCGGGCGTTTGTGAGCACGCTGGGCTTCGCGGATTAAGGGCGAATCGGTTGACTCGTGCGGGGCAGAACATGATCTCGCGTGCTGAATAAGGCGCCGCACCCTATCCCGTCCGCACCGCGCTCCGCACCACACCGTGCTCCCCCGCCCATGCGTACGGCATCGCGGGCGTGTTGCACGCGATGCCGGCCTCCCCCGCGCGGTCGAGCGCGATCAGCCCGCCCGACGCGCCGAGCCGCTGCGCCAGCAGCGCGACCGTCGCCTCGCAGGCCGCCTGTACGGATGCGCCGCGCGCGATGTCATCACACACGCGCTTGCTCGCCACGAGCTTCATCAGCGCCTCACCGTCGCCCGTCGCGGCCACCGCGGCCGATGCGTTGTCCGCGTAGCCGCCGCAGCCGGCGAGCGGGCTGTCGCCGATGCGCCCCGGCATCTTGCGCGGGATACCACCCGTCGAGACGGCAACGGCCAGGTTGCCCGCACGGTCGCGCGCCACGGCGCCGACGGTGTCGCCCGCGGCCCGCGCCGCGTCGGCCGGGTGCAGCGGCCACATTCGCGTGTCGCAGCGCGGGAAGCCGATGGCGTCCGCGAACCGCGCCGCGCCTTCAGCCGCGAGCAGCGTGTGCGGCGTGTCCGTCATCACGCGCCGCGCCAGGCTCACCGGGTTGCAGACGTCGCGCACGATCGCCACCGCGCCCAGCGCCAGCGTCGCGCCGTCCATGATCAGCGCGTCCATCTCGACCTCGCCGGCGAGGTTGCGGAAGCTGCCGCGGCCGGCGTTGAGCGACGGCTCGTCTTCGAGGACACGCACGGCCGCCTCGACCGCGTCGAGCGCGCTGCCGCCGCGCGCCATGATCGCCTCGCCCGCGCGCGCCGCCTCCTCGCACGCCGCGAGCGCGCGGCGCAGCGGATCGTCTCCTGCGGGCTGTCCGGCCTGCCCGGCCCAGCCACCGGCGCCGCCGTGCACGACGATGCTCGCCTTCACGCCGCCCTGCTTACGTTTGTGGGCGCTCGTGCCGTTCGCCCCAGCGTTCCCAGTACGACACCTTCTCGGGTGGCAGCCGCGACGGCTCGCCGAAGGTGCCGCGCGGATGCCCCACCGGGATCAGCGCCATCGTATCGGCGTCTGCCGGGATTCCGAGCAGGTCCTTCACGTCCTGCTCGTGTAGGCGGTGGAGCGTCGTCAGCGTCGTCCCCAGCCCCAGCGCGCGCGCAGCCAGCATCAGGTTCTGCACCGCGGGATAGATCGACGCACCCGCGCTTAGATCCGCGCCACGGTTGTTGCGCTGCGTCGCGATGATCAGCACGGGCACTTCCGCCAGGTGATGCGCCAGGTAGTCCGCCGACCTGAACGTGCGCGCCATCGCCTCGTTCGCCAGCATCGCCTCGCGGTTGCGGCCGTAGACCTTGTTCCAGCCGTCGAGGTACCAGGCGCCGATCGCCCGCTTCGCCGCCGCGTCGCGTACGACGATAAAGTTCCAGCCTTGCGCGTTGCCACCACTCGGCGCGTGGATTGCGGCGTCGAGGATCGTCCACAGGTCTTCGTCGGAGACCGGGTCGGGCTTCAGGCGCCGCATCGCCCGCTGCGTCCGCACGACGTCGAAGAACTCCATGCTGTCCCGTCCTCACACCGCCACGGCAGCGTCTGCCGTCTGTCATCTGCCGGCTGCCATGTGTTGTCTGTTGTCTGCCCCGCTCACCCGCGCGTCAGCCGCTCGACGATCCCTTCGAGCTCGTCGTCGCTGTGGAAGCGGATAACGATGCGCCCGCCCTTGCGCCCCCTGGTCAGCGATACGCGCGCCCCGAGCGCGCCGCGCAGCGACGCCTCGATCTCGCGCACCTGCGGATCAGGTTGCTTTACCTGGGCGACTGCGCGCGCGCCGTCGCGCTTGCCCGGCGCCGTCTCCTTGAGCAGCCGCGCGATCTCCTCCGTCTGGCGCACGGTGAGCGCGTCCGCGACGATCCGGCGCCAGGCGTCGAGCCGGGTCTGCGAGTCCTCGATCGCCAGCAGCGCCCGCGCGTGGCCTTCGCTGATCTGGCCCGAGGTCAGGCTGGCCCGGATGTCCTCCTCCAGCGTCAGCAGCCGGATCGTGTTCGCCACCCGCGTCCGGCTGCGGCCGACGCGCTGGGCGATCCGTTCCTGCGTCATGCCGAAGTCGTCGGCGAGCCGCCTGAACGCCGCTGCCTCTTCCAGCGGATTGAGGTCCTGCCGCTGCAGGTTCTCGACCAGCGCCATCTCCAGGAGCGCGGCGCCTGCCGCCTCCCGGATTACCACCGGCACGCGCGTCACACCGGCCAGGCGCGCCGCCTGCAGCCGCCGCTCCCCCGCGATGAGCTGGTAGGTGCTGACACCCATCTCCGAGCGCACCTGCGTCACGACGATCGGCTGCAGCACCCCGTGCTCGCGGATGCTCTCCGCCAGCTCGCGCAGCGACTCCGGCTCGAAGTGCGCCCGCGGCTGCTCCGGGTTCGGCACGACGAGGTCGATGTCCACGGTGTCCGCCGCCGCCGACCCTTCGCCCGTCTTCGGGATCAGCGACGACAGCCCGCGTCCCAGCGCCTGCCGGTGAGATGACGTCATGCCGGTACCTCCGTCCTCGACCTGCCGTGCGGCCCGTCCGGGTTGATCAGTTCTATCGCCAGTTCGCCGTACGCCCGTGCGGCCCGCGACGACGGGTCGTACTGCGAGATCGCCAGCCCGTGGCTCGGTGCCTCGCTCAGCCGCACGCTGCGCGGGATCACCGTCGCGAACGTGTTGGCGAAGTGCGCCCGCACCTCGTCCGCCACCTGCTGCGAGAGATTCGTGCGCCCGTCGAACATCGTCAGCAGCAACCCCCGCAGCCGCAGCGACGAGTTAAGATTTCTTCGCACCAGCTCCAGCGTCGACGTGAGCTGGCTTAACCCCTCGAGCGCCAGGTACTCACACTGCACCGGCACGATCACCTCATCCGCCGCCGCCAGCGCGTTGACCGTCAGCAGCCCGAGCGACGGCGGGCAGTCGATGAGGATGTAGTCGTACGCCTCCCGCACCGCGTCGAGCGCGCGCTTCAGCCGGAACTCGCGCGCCATCATCGGCACCAGCTCCACTTCCGCGCCGGCGAGCGCGGGCGCGGCAGGCGCGAGCGTCAGCCCTTCGATACTCGTCGGCACGGCGATGTCCACGACGGGCAGGCCTTCGATCACCACCTCGTACGTCGTCGCCCCGTCCGGACGGATGCCCAGCCCCGCGCTCGAGTTCGCCTGCGGGTCGAAGTCGAAGATCAGCACCTGCTTGCCGTGCATCGCCAGCGCGGCGCCGAGATTGATCGCCGTCGTCGTCTTGCCGACGCCGCCCTTCTGGTTCGCCAGTGCGATGACCGCGCTCACCGCAGCGCCACCTCTGGGTACTGCCGCAGCCTCGCTTCGATCTCCTCCCGCCCGGGGATCGATGTCACGCCGACGCCGCTCACGGACAGGCTCGCCGCCGCCGCACCGAAGCGCGCCGACGCAAGCAGGTCACCCGTCTCCCGCAGGCGCACGAGCAGCGCCGTCGCGAAGGTGTCGCCCGCGCCGGTCGGGTCCACTTCGACCTCGGGGAAGGCGTCCATCCGCCGCCACGTGCCGTGCGTGCAGAGGCGCGCCCCCTTCCACGACTCGGTCATCGCCACCGCGGGCACCTCGCGCGTCCAGCGGTCGAGAGCGTCGCCGCCGTCGCCGAGATCCTCGTCGGAGACGAACAGGACGTCGCAGCCGCGCCAGAACGGCTCGCCGGCCCAGGCCGTGTGCTGTACGTGCCCCGCGCTGTCCACGGTTCGTAACCACCCTTGCGCTGATACGCCGCATAGCGGTGCGGATGCGAAGGACGCACCGAAGTCCGGTGCGATCTCCCCCAGCACCGGGCCGAGCAAGACGATCGGCGCCGCGCGCCATGCGTCCGGCACGATGTCACGCGGGATCGCATCTGCGCGCGATCGTACGCTCTGGCGGCGCTGGCCGGCAACATAGACGTTCTCGAAACACGTCGTCGCCGCCGAGGGATGCTGCACGACCTGCGCGAACGGCAGCTCCGCCTGGACGTCGAGGTCTGCGGCCGCCGCCGTCACGATGCCCACCGAGAGCCCCAGGCGATGCGCCTGCACCGCCGCGAACGTCACGGTGCCGCCGAGCCGCCAGCCGTCTCCGGCGAGGTCCCGCACGGCGTGGCCGACGACGACGAAGTCCGGCGCTGTCATCGGCTGACGGCAGCCGTCATCGGCGCGGCGAGATCGACACCTTGCGGTCGTCACCCTCGCCGCTGCTCTCGGTCGTCACGTAGCGGTCCTCCGCGAGCGCGATGTGGATGATGCGGCGCTCGTTCGGCGGCATCGGCTCGAGGGTCACCGGACGCTTGGTGCGCTTGACCTGGTCGGCCATGCGGCGCGCCAGCGTGTTGAGCTGGCGCTCCCGGCGGCGCCGATACCCTTCGACGTCGACGGTGAAGAGGATGCGTTCGCCGTACCGGCGCATCATCATCAGGTTGAGCAGGTACTGCAGCGACGCCAGCGTCTCACCCCGGCGGCCGATCAGGATCCCCAGGTCGTCGCCCTCGATGTCGAGGACGGCCTTGACGAGCCCCATGCCGTCGCCCGGCGTCTCGGCGTCGCGGATCGACACGTCCGCCGTCACCCCCATGATCGACAGCATCGTGTCGAGGGTCTGCGCCGCGACCTCCGCCTCGTCCTCGATGTACGCACCCTCGCCGTCGGGGCCAGTGTCGCCTGCCTGTTCCGCTGCGGGCTCCGGCGCGTCGTCGTCCGAGAGCAGGCGCACGCGGACGCGCGCCTGGCCGGCGCCGACGCCGAGGATGCCGCCGCGGCCCTCGCTGAGGACCTCGATGCTCACGTCCTCACGTGCGGCGCCGAGCTCGGCGAGCGCGTGGTCCACTGCGTCTTCGACCGTCTTACCGCTTGCCTCGACGTCGGCCATGGCGTTTCCTTCGTGTGCTCTGGCCCGCGGCCGCCGCCGCCGGCCCTCCATCTTCTTCGATCTCCGCTTCCGGCGCGGCGGACGCCTCTTCGTCGGCGCCGTTGCGCCCGGCCGCCTCGTCCCGCTTGTTGGCCTCCACGCGGCTGCGCTTGGCCGCGGGGGCCGGGGCGGGATTCACGGAGAGCAGACTCTTCCACTCGAACGTCCTGCCCATGTAGAAGTACTGGAGCACGACGCCCGAAGCGTTCGAGACCGCCCAGTACAGCGCCAGGCCCGCGGGCACGTTGAGGCTCCAGAAGCCGAAGATCAGCGGCATCATCCACGTCATCATCTGCGCGGTCTGGGCCTGCTGCGAGTTTGCCGCTCCCGGCGCCGGCGCCGGCGTGATCATCTTCTGCTGGATGTACAT
>JAKAMA010000137.1 GCA_021813085.1 Chloroflexota bacterium
GGACAGACCGTGCAGATCAACATGCGGAACATGGACGCCATGGAGCACGACTTCCAGGTGGACGGGCTGCGCGTCATGAAGATGAGCGACGCGGCGATGAGCGGCCACCACGCCGGCGCTTCCGCCGCGATGCTGGCGATGCACACCGTGGCCAGCGGAAGCGCGAGCATGACGTTCCGGACCGGACAGACCGGGACGTTCGCCTTCTACTGCACGATCGCGGGCCATCGCAGCGGCGGCATGACGGGGACGCTCACGGTGAGTTGAGTACACGGCGAGCGCGTCGCGCTCGCGGTGGCGCACGGCGCCGCAGAGGAGGACCGATGACAGCGATCACAGAGCGCGACAGGGACGCCGAGACGGTCCGCGCGCGATATAACCGGGTCGCCCGCTTCTACGATCTCGAGCAGGCGCTGGGCGAGCGCGTGCTCTTCGGCCGCTTCAGGGCGGCGCTCTGGGCGAAGGCCCCGCGGGAGGGCGACATCCTGGAGATTGGCGTCGGCACGGGCCTGAGCATGCCGCACTACCCGCCGGGCGCCCGCATGACCGCGATCGACATCTCCGACAAGATGCTGGAGCGGGCGCACGCGCGCGCAGAAAGGACAGGCGCAGCCGTCGAGCTGCGCCTGATGGACGCGCAACACCTCGCCTTCGCCGACGCCTCGTTCGACGCGGTGGTCGCGACCTGCGTCTTTTGCTCGGTGCCGGACCCCGTCGCCGGACTGCGCGAGGCGCGCCGCGTGTTGAAGCCCGGTGGCCGGCTGCTGCTCCTCGAACACGTGCGCAGCGAGTGCCCCGTGGCCGGTCGGCTGATGGACTGGCTTAATCCGCTCGTCGTGCGCACCATGGGCGCCAACATCAACCGGCGCACCGTCGACAACGTGCGGACGGCGGGGTTCGCCGGCGCCGAGGCCTCGCGTCATGCGCTGGGGATCGTCCGCATCATCGACGCCCCGAAGACGGACTGAGGCGGATTCGGGCTCCGGAGAACCGCTGGCCCGACGCTCCCCGCGCTTCTCGATCGTTCGGTTACTTCACATGGATCGAGGCTCTACCTGCGCTCGACCAGGACTCAACCGGCCCTGCATGGTGCCTGCGTTACTGTTGCGGGGAGTCGGTCAACGAGAAGCCAGGCGGTCTGGCTTCGGTCCCTCCGGGTTGGGCTGGGAGTTGGATGCAGGATCAACTGCCTCCGTCCACAGAGCGCTATCACCTGAACCCCCGTGTGCTTTGCCGGGCGGTCGAGGACGAAGCCGTGTTGCTCGACCTCGACGCCGGCCAGTACTACGGGCTGAACTCCGTCGGGTACCGGGTCTGGGCCCTGCTCGTCGACGGGCACGGCGTCGCATCCATCTGCGACACGATCTCGTGCGAGTTCGAGGTCTCGGCGGACGCGGTCCGGCCCGACGTGGACGCATTCATCGACACCCTCCGTTCGAGGCGGCTCCTGCTATCGGGGAGCAGCGCCTATGCGACGCGCTAGGCGGCAGCCGCGGACGTGGCTCGGTGCCGGCGAAGCGGCCGTGTACTTCGCCTTCTCGCAGCTCGGATTCCTCTTGCCATCGGGCTTCCTGGTGAGCCGCTGGGTGGCGCACGCGCTCGAAGCGCCGTCGTCAGCACGTCATGACGCCGCCGAAGCGCGACGCCTGGCGCGCATCACGCGTGCGGTCGCGCTGCGCTGGCCGCTGGAGAGCCGGTGCCTGCAACGATCGCTGGTGCTCTGCTGGATGCTCCGCCGGCGCGGCCTCGGCGGCCGGATGCAGATCGGCGTGCGGCGGACCGCCGATGGTGTCTCCGCCCACGCATGGGTGGCCGATGATGGCGTCATCATCAACGACGACGAGGCGCACTGCGCGGCGTTCTCCGTGCTGGAGCCAACCACGGCGCGCGCGGCGGTGGCCGCCGGGATGGAGTACCCGCCGTGAGCGGCATCGCCGCGATCTACGATGGAGGCGGCGCGCCCGCGCCGCCGGAGCAGCTCTCGCCGCTGCTCGCCGCGATCGCGCATCGAGGGGCGGCAGAGACCATCTGGCAGGGCGGCGTGGTCGCCCTTGGCCAGCGAAGCAGGCGCCGGGCGGCTGACCGCGACGCCGGTACTCCGGGCGCCGGCATCGCCGGCGGCCGATACCACGTCGTGCTCGACGGGCGCATCGACAATCGCGACGCGCTCACGGCCGCGCTCGGGCTGCGCGGCGAGCAGGCCGCCGTCGACGACGCCGCGCTGATCGCGCTGGCGTACAACCGCTGGGACCTGGACGCGCCGCGGAGGCTCGTCGGCGACTTCGCCTTCGTCGTCTGGGACGAAGCGGACCACCGGCTGATCGCGGTGCGCGATCAGCGGGGTTTCCGTCCGCTGGTCTACGCGCGGGTGGGTCTGCGCCTGCTCGTCGGTTCGGAGCCGCAGCAGCTCCTCGTCTCGCCCGACCTGGCGCGCACGATCGACCCCGTCGTCCTCGCCTGCTACCTCACGAACGGCACGCCCCCGCGGGGCGCCACACCGTACGCCGGTGTCTCCGAAGTCCCGCCCGCGCACTATCTGGTCGCGAGCGGGCGCGATGTCGTGCTCCACGCATACTGGCGGTTCGGACCACGGCCGCGCCTGCGGTACCGCCGCATCGAAGAGTACGTGGAGCACTTCGACGCGACGTTCGGCGAGGCGGTCGCCTCGGCGGTGCGTGGCGAAGCGCGCCCGGCGGTGCTGCTGAGCGGCGGGCTCGACTCGTCGTACGTGATGGCGAAGGCGGCGGCGGCAGCCCCCCAAACCGGGGCGTACACGGCGTTCGCCGAGGGCGTCGCCGGCATGGACGAGCGGCGCTACAGCCGCCTGGTCTGCGAGCGGCTCGGGATGGCGGCGCAGGAGATCGAGGTGGGCGACTGCTGGAGCCTGAGCTCCCGCTACCTCGACGAGACGATGTTCGACCAGCCGGCGCAGCCGATGCAGGCGCCGCTGATGATCCGCATGGCGCAGGCCGCGCACGAGGACGGCGTGCGCGTGCTGCTGGACGGCATGGGCGGCGACGAGGGCCTGACCGGATCGTCGGCCTACCTGGCGGAGCTGTTGCTCGATGGCCACGGGTTCCGCGCGTTCGCGGAAGCGCGGGCGTGGGCGCGGCGAGAGCAGGTCCCGGTCGGCCGGGCGCTGACATACGGTGCGCTGAAACCGCTGCTTCCGACCGCCGTACGGTCGGGGTATCGGACGCTGCGGCGGCGCCGGCCACCGGACCCGCTGCCGCCCTGGATCGACCGCGCGGCGCTCCGGGAGCGCGGCCTCGGTGCGGCGCTCGCGCTGTATCGGCCGGCGTCCGCCTGGCGCCCGGCGGACGAGATGCGCAGCTTCTGGACGGTGCACGCGCGCGACACGCTCCCGGTCGTCGGCTGGCGCGAGCGGCACGCCGGACTGGGATTCGACGTCGAGGTGCGCTCGCCGTTCTGGGACCTGCGCGTCATCGAGCTGCTCCTGCGGTTCCCGCCCTGGGTGCACCGGGACGGCGGCCGGACGAAGGCGCTGCTCCGCGCCGCGATGCGCCCGCTCCTGCCCGGTGAGGTCGTCGAGCGCGATGACAAGGGCGTCTACCAGGGGCTGCTCAACGCCGGCCTCGCGGATCAAGAGTCCGACCGCGTGACGGCCGCCCTGCGCGGCCCGCTCGCCGAACTGTCGTACATCCGTCCGTCCGCGCTCGAGCGCGAGGCGGAGACGTATCGCCGTCAACAGCACCTGTGGTGGCAGCCGCTCTGGCGCGCCGTCACCGCCGGCCTGTGGATGCGCGCTGAAGCAAAGGTGTCCCGCGGTCACACCGTTGACCGACTCATTCGCAGCTAGGGAAGGGAGAGGTGGAGTATGGAGTTAAGGGGAAGTCGAAAACCGTACGTGCGGCCCGACGTGGAAAGCTACGGCGACATCCGTGGAGTCACGGCGACGCTGAAGCAGTTCGGGCTCGCGGACGGGATCATTCTGGTAACGGACAACAGCCAGCAGAGTCTAAAGGCGCTCTCCTAGCCCCGGACGTACCGTGGCCGCGGGACACACCACGCCGCGCGAGTCGGGAACTGGAGCCGCGAACCGCATGACGCAGCGCACCAACGCAGCGCCCGCCGATGCCCCCACACGTACGCACCTGTATGCGGCGTTCGACTGCGTCGTCGAAAGCGACCTGCCGCTGCCGCTGCTGTCGGCGGCGGAAGGGGGCGAGCCCTGTCTGCGCGTCCGGCGCGGGGACACCGCGTGTCGATCGGCCGCGCCGGGCGAACCCGTATCCGACCTCCGGGACGCCGCGGGCGGACTTGTCTACCGTGTGGAACGCCACGGCGGGCAGTATCTGTGGCGATATCCCGACCTCGGCGAGTTCACGATCGCCGCTGACGGCTCGACGGTGCTGTGGGACGCGGCGGACGCGCAGGCGCCCGACATGGCCGCCGCGCTGGCGGGGCCGGTCATCGGCTTCGCGCTGCAACTGCAGGGCCGCACCAGTCTCCACGGGAGTGCCGTGGTGGTCGATGGCCACGCCATCGGCCTCATCGCGCCATCGGGACACGGGAAGTCGACGCTGGCGGCGGCCCTGCTGGGCCGCGGCGCCGCCCTGCTCACGGACGACGTGCTGATGCTCCGCGCCGGTGGCGACGCGGTGCGGGCGCTTCCGGGCCCTTCGTGCATGAAGCTCTGGCCCGACGCGCTCGACGGGGTTGTCGGCCTCGCGGACTGGGAGGCGTTGCCCCGCCACGCCTCGTGGCTCGAGAAGCGCGTCCTGCGCGTGGACGCGCGCCCCGCTGCGGGCCGTGTGCCCGGCGCCCGCTCCTCCGCGCAGCCTCTTGGCGCGCTGTTCGTGCTCTGGCCATCGACAGCGGACAGCCCGATCGAACGCACGCGGCTGCGGGGACGCGATGCGCTGATGGCGCTCGTCGCGAACGGATACAACGCGCACCTGCTGGCCCTGGAGCCGCGGCTTCTCGCTGTGCAGCTCGACCTGTTCCGCACGCTCGTGCGGGACGTCCCCGTCTCCGTGCTCCGCTACCCGCGCAGCTTCGCGCGCATCGCCGGGGTGGCGGACGCCGTCGTCGCCTGGGGGTCAGCCGGAGGGGGTGCAGACGATGGACGCGATTGAGGTGCGCGGCCTCGTCAAGGACTATCCGCTGCATCGCGGCGCCCGCGCGATGCTGCGGAATCCGCTGCATCAGCCGGTACGGCGGGTGCTCGACCACGTCGACCTCGCGGTCGCGCCCGGCGAGGTGGTGGGGGTTCTCGGGGGCAACGGCGCCGGCAAGACGACCCTCCTGAAGATCATCGCGACCATCGTGCGCCCCACCGCCGGCGACGTGCGCGTGTTCGGCGCGGACGCCGCCTCCGCCGAGCGCGAGGTACGCGCGGCGGTCGCGTACGCGTTCAGCGACGACCGCAGCTTCTACTGGCGGCTGACCGGGCGCCAGAACCTCGAGTTCTTCGCCGCGATCGACGGACTCCACGGCCAGCGCGCGCGGGAGATGATCCAGCAGTCGGCGGAGCGGGTGGGGATCGGCGCGAGCCTCGACGTCCCGTTCTCGTTCTACTCGAGCGGCATGCGGCAGCGGCTCTCGCTGGCGCGCGCCCTGCTGCGGCGTTCGAAGATCCTCCTGCTGGACGAGCCCACGCGGAGCATCGATCCGGTGGAGGTGCGCGAGATCTGGTCGCTCATCCGGAAGACGCTGGTCTCCGAAGAGGGCGTGACGGTGCTGCTCGTCACGCATCAGTCGCAGGAGGCGGCGGCGGTCTGCGACCGCGTGGCGGTGCTCGATGGGGGGCAGCTCCGCGCGCAGGTGTGCGCCGACGAGCTGCGGCGCGCGACCGAGGGTCTCGACGGGCTGACGATCGGGGTCGAGGGCCTGCGCGCCGCGGCGCTCGGACGGCTGCGCGCCGTCCGTGGCGTGAGGGAGATCGCGCTGAGCCAGGACCACGGGGAGCAGCAACTCGAAGTCTGGTGCGACCCCGGGGGTCTGGCACTGCCGGAGCTGATCGAGGTGATGACCGCATCGGGCGCCACCGTGCGCTCGCTCGTGCGCAGCGTCCCCGTGTCACAACTGGTCGCGCGGCTCGCGCGGGAGGGTGCGCCCGTATGATCGCCACGGCGACCGCGTTCTTCCAGCGCGACCTGCGCATCGCCATGAGCTACCGCGTGAGCTTCCTGCGCAGCGGCGTGATGGTCGTGTTCGGGCTCGCGAGCATGTACTTCGTCGCACGGCTCATGGACCAGGGCGCGCCGGCCGCGCTCGCCCCGTACCGCAACAACTACTTCGGGTACGCGCTCATCGGCGTGGCGTTCGCGCTGTTCGCCCAGTCGATCGCGGCGGAGTTCCCGAGCGTCGTGCGCTCGGCGCAGGTGAACGGCACGCTGGAGGTGCTGTTCGGGAGCCGCACGTCGCCGCCCATGTTCCTCTTCTGTTCGACGCTCTTCGACCTCGGCTACGCGGTGCTCCGCCTCGTCGTCACGCTGGCGATCGGCACGGCGGTGCTCGGTGCGGGCCTGCACGCGGACCGGGCGCTGGTCGCCGTGCTGGTGTTCCTGCTGACGGCGGCCGCCTTCGCCGGCATCGGCGCCTTCGCCGCGGCGTTCGTCCTCTGGTTCAAGCAGCCCGAGCCGGTCACGGGCGCGGTCATCACCGCATCGCTCGTCTTGAGCGGCGTCCTGTATCCGACGACCGTGCTCCCGTCCTGG
>JAKAMA010000138.1 GCA_021813085.1 Chloroflexota bacterium
ACATCGCACGGGGCTGGACGCCGCCGAGCTGACACTCGATGAGGCAGGCGACCCCCTGTTCGTGGGCGAAGTCAACCACATCACGGAACGCCGGCTCAACGACCGTCTGGATCATGCGGCGAAACGTCTGCGCGATCGGTGTGCGGACGCCGATGGCGCCGCGGCGAAGCTCCGAACGCTGCCGCGCGTGGACGATGCGCGCCTTCCAGTCCTCGGTCACGGCGGACCCCCACGATCCCATCATCGGCGCCAGCCGGCGCTCCGCGCCAGCATCACGCGCTCCGCTCGAAGGCGCGGCGGCGGGGCGCACCGGCGCCTGCGTCGCGCCAGCCGCTCGTCAGCAGGTGGGAGATCTCGGCGGCATCACGCGGGTAGCTGAGCATCCGCGCGCTCCAGCGGACAGCGTGGACGGGCGCATCATCGAGCTTCGAGAGGATGCGGGCGGCGGCCTGCTCGAGCGCGCTCGCGTCCTGGTGCGGGAGCACGATCCCGACACGGCCCGGGCCGACGACGCCACCCAGGTCGGTGCTGCGGATCACCGACGGCACGACGGCCATCGCCTCCTCCAGCGCGCGCTCGGGCGCGTGCTTGCCGGCCTCCCGTTCCACCTCGAGCAAGAAGAGCCCGAAGGGGATGCCGTAGCGCGCGGCGCGGTTCGCCTCATCGAGCACGCGCAGCCAGAAGTACCAGCCGACGTGCAGGCCGGTGTTGGGGTCGATGAGCACCCAGCGTTCGTCCATCACGTCTATTGTCGGCGCTGCCGGGCCGCCCGTGCAGGCGTCCCGAATGCGCCGCTGCGCCGCGTTCGGCCTCGTTATGTCACTTGGTGTGCCCGAAGGTTGCCCGTCCGCGAGTCTTCGTCTACGCTCACGGCGATGCCGTACGAACCGATGGTGGGGACGCCGCTGCGCTTTCCCCCGGGGCGCGTGGCGGTCCGGCTCGACGAAGGCCATCGGCTGGCCTATCGGCGGCTGTACCAGCACTACCAGAGCGTGCTGGCAGGGCTGCCGGTGCTTCGCGACCGGGACTTCGACGGGCGGGCCGTGCGGATGACGGCGCGGGAGCTGGCGGCGCTCAACCAGGCATTCGCCGGACTCGAAGGGCCCGCGAGCGCGCCGCACGATGCATTCCAGGCGCAGGAGCAGGTACGGACGCGCCTGTTCAAGCGCCTGCAGTTTCTGTCCTGACCCCCGCGCGGGGCGAGAAGGGAGGAACGCCATGGGCAAGAAGGACAAGGGCGGCCGCGAGGCGAAGAAGCCAAAGCAGAACAAGCCGAAGAAGTAGCGCCCGCAGTCCGGCGGATGCCGCCTCGGCATGTGCCGTTATGTCGTGTTATGATGCCTGAGCCGCAGTACTTCTTGCGCCGGCATCATTTGCATTGCGTTAGACTGCAAGGCAGATGGGCGCAGGGGCCCCGCGGTTCACCGGGAGCAGGCCCGAGGGGGACAGGTCGATGGCTAGTTCGGTACCGAGCCAGTTGCTCACTGCCATCAAGGCGCGGAGGTTCAGCGCCGTCGCAAGGCTGTTTGCGCCGGACGTCCAGTTCGAGGCGTGGAACCCCAGCGGGCGCTGGGTCGCCGAGGATCCCCTGACGGCGGCACGGATCATCGAGGTCTGGTTCACGCCCGGCTCCGGTTCCAGCGTCGTGTGGAGCAACGAGACGAACGGCGCGCGCGGCGCGGCGACACTCGAGTTCGAGATGGCGTGGAAGGCGCCGCCCGATGAGCAGCCGCGCACGCTGCGCCAGGTGTACCTCCTGACCATCAACAAGGCGGGCAAGATCGCCAGCGCGCGGGTCTACTGCCCGGGCCTCCACACGGAGTTCCCCGAGGTCGACCTGGAGAAGCAGCGGCGGCAGAAGGGCCTCGCGGCGGCGATCCCGAAGGCGGCGGCGGGCAAGGTCGTGGTGAAGGCCAGCTAACCCGCGGAATCATTCCTTCTCTCAAGAAGCACGCACGCACAGCCGGGGGCGGCAGTGCTCCGGCGGCGGGCCGCAGGGCGCTGCGTGATCACCGCGCGCCCTCGTGATAGAGGGCGGTGAGGCGCTCCGACGGTTCTTCGTCCAGCTCATCGCGGAGGAGCTGGCGGAAGCGGCGGTAGTGGCGGGCGGCCGCCGGTGGGTCGTTCAGTCCCAGATGGCAGCGCATGATGCCGAACGCCGCGGCGTCGCTGTAGGCGTCAATGCCTTCGAGCGCCTTGAACAGCATCAGCGCCTCCTCGAAGGCACCGGCGCGGAGCCTGCTCGCCGCAAGCTCGTTGAGCGCCTCGACGTAGCGGTCTTCAAGCGCCCGGCGCAGCGGCTCGGCCCACTCGCTGTAGGTCGATGACAGGAAGGGCCCCTTGTAGAGGGCGACCGCCTCCTCCATCCGCGCGATGCGGGCGGCCTCGTCGCGCGTGGTGTCGGCCTCGTCCATGGCGCGTTGAAACGCGGCGAGATCCGAGTCGAAGGCCCCTCGCGGGTTCAGGGCGTAGCTGCCATCGGACTCACGCACGACGCACTCGTGGAACAGGGCGCGGCGCAGCCGGTAGAGGCTGGAGTGGAAGTTGCTGTTGCACTTCGACTCCGGCAGGTCCGGCCAGAGCGCGGTGAAGATGGCCTCCTTGCCGGCCGGCTCGCCCTTCGCCAGGAGAAAGAAGAACATCTCCTTGCTCTTCTCGCTGCGCCACTCGAGGTCGGACACCTGGCGCTCGCCGACGAGGACGGCGCCGCGTCCGAAGCCAAAGGCCTGGACCGGCGGGAGCATGTCCGACCCGGCGGCCCGCGGGGCGGCACGCGGGGCGGCGGCACGCGGATGGCCGGCGGTGGTGAGGTCGGTCAGGAACCCCTCGGCGATGTGCCGGACGAGGGCGTACCCCACCAATTCCTTCGCGCGCGCGGCGTGGGGGCGCAGGAAGCGGCGATAGCCAAGCTGCTCGCAGAGGGCGGCAACGCGCTCGACCTCCGCCATGGCTTTGCGGGGCTGATGGGACTCATACAACGCGCGCGCGCGGAGGAACGACGCCACGGCCATGCCATGCCGGTCGTCCGCCGCCGCGAGGTGACGCCCGGCGGCGTCGAGCTGCTTCAGCGCCTGCACCGGGTCGCCCTTCGCGAGCGCGAGCTGGGCCGCGGCCAGCGCGTGCTGGGCGATCCTGCCCGGGGCGTCGGACGCCTTCGGCGCGACGGTCTTGAGGAGACGCGCGGCCTCCTCGCCCTGGCCGAGCGCCAGGCGCGCCATCGCGTGGCCTTCGGTGATCGCCGCGACCAGGTACGGCACCTGGAGCCCGGCGAGCACGGGCTGCAGCTCCGCGTAGACGGCAAGGCTGTCCTCGTAGCGGCCCATGTCCCGGTACGTCTCGGCGATGCCGGCGAGGATCGACGCCTCGTACGCCGACGCGCCCGCGCCGCGGACCAGCCGCAGGCCGCGCTCGTAGACCTGGAGCGCCTGCTCGTACTCCCCCAGCTCGTAATAGAGCATGCCGGTGTTGTTGAGGGTGAGGCCGAGGTCAAAGGTGTTACCGGCGCGCTCGAACGCCGACTGGGCGCGCTGGAGCGAGGCGAGCGCCTGCAGCCGGTCGCCACGACGGGCGTAGCACTGGCCGAGCGACACGCAGGTGTTGCCGATGCCCTGCAGGTCGCCGACCTGCTCGAGCACGCGACGCGCCTCTTCGAGCTCATCGGTCGCGGCGTCGAGGTCGCCCATGATGGTGTGGGTGACGCCGATGTTGCGGAGCGCATCGCCGGCGAGCTGGAGGTCGTCCTCCCCGGAGAACTCGATGAGCGTGCGGGCCTCGCCGAAGGTCGCGAGCGCCTCGTCGTAGTAGCCCTTGCGGCGCTGCGTCTCGCCGCGCACGAAGAGCGCCTGCACGAGGCCGTGCGTGTCCCCCTGCTCCCGGAGCACGCGCAGCGCGTCCTCGATGAGGCGCAGCGCCTCGTCGAACTCCTGGAGCTTGTAGGAGGCGCGGGCGCGCCAGACCTGCAGGTTCGGGCGGCCGGCCTGGGCCGACGCCGGGAGGCGGTCGATCCAGTCCGCGAGGGCGCGCGCCTGCCCCTGCTGGATCAGCCGTGGGGCGATGGTCTCGACGAGTCCGGCCGCCTGTTCCCACGCTTCGAGGTCGAAGAGCAGCTCGGCGGCCTCGTTCAGGAGCCCGAAGCGCAGCAGCGCGTCCGAGGCGTCGCGGCCGGCGCGCGCATAGCCCTCCACGTCCTCGGCGCGGAACTCCTCCATAAGGAGGGTGCGCAGGAGCTGGTGGCAGCGGTAGGTCGGCGGGTCGTCGGCGTACTGCGAGACGAAGAGGACGCGGGCCGACGCGTCCTTCAGCAAGTGCTCGCTGTCTCGCCGCCCCGTCACCTCGTCGCAGAGGGCGGGCGTCCAGACGGGCAGGAGCGAGACGGCGCGCAGGAACACGCGCAGCTCGTCGGGGACGGCGCTCAGCGCTTCGCCGTGGACGTATTCGGCGAGGGACAGGCCGACATTGGCGCCGGTGGCGGCGCCGGGCGCACCGCCCCCGCTGCCGACGCCAAGGATGAGGGACGCGGCCCAGCCCTCGCTCCGCTCGTAGAGGGCTTCTGCCTCGTCCTCGGACACGGCACGGCCGAGGGTGCCCAGGAGCTCGCGCACCTCGCGGGCGGTGAAGGCCAGATCCTCGGCGCCGATCGTCGCCACCTCGCGGCGGGCGATGAGGCGCGACAGCGACGGCACCGGCGGCCGCGTGCGGGACGTCATGACGATGTGCAGGTTCTCCGGTGCGCGTTCGAGCAGGGTGCCGAGCAGCACCATCACGGGCTCGCACGCCTGCACGATGTGCACGTCATCGAGCACGAGGACGGTGTAGTCCCCCTGCTCGGCGACCATGTTGATCACAACGGCGGCGACCGTGCGGGGATGCCAGAATCGCTCGTCGCCAAGCGGCGGGTCGACGCCGAAGCGGAGGGCGAGCGCGCCCGCGAGGGCGCGCGTGAACGACGGCAGGTCGGCGTCCCAGTCGTCGAGCGAGACCCACACGGCAGCGAAGTCGGAGGACTGGAGCCAGTCCACCACGAGCGTCGTCTTGCCATAGCCCGCGGGCGCCGCGATCAGTGTGCCCTTGCCGCCGATGGCGGTGTCGATGAGCGCATTCAGGCGCGGACGGCGGACGACGTCGGCGCGCCTTCGCGGCACCGCGAACTTCGACGTGAGGACGGCGGCCGGCTGGCCGTGCGCGGCCGCGGGATCTCCCCTCTCCATCGTCGGGGATTATACGGACTGGCGATGGCGGTGTGCCGACTGCCGCGTAGGTGTGAGGGCACCCGGCACGCACCCATCGCGCATCCGGCCGGTACAACGCGGTGTTCCGGGCAAGAAGGAAGGCCGCGCTTGCGGCCCCCCGTTGTCCCTTGTGTGTCGCGCGTCTCCCGCGGCTACGCCGAGACGTCCTTCACGTCTTCGACGTCGGCGGTGAGGGCGTCCTCTTCGACGCTCTGGCCGGAGCGCGTGAGGAGCAGCGGGCGCTTGCGGCTGCGGATCGTATCGCCTGAGACGACGCACTTCTTGATGTCGGTGCGCGAGGGGATCTCGTACATCACTTCCATCAGCGTGTCCTCGAGGACGGTGCGGAGGCCGCGGGCCCCGGTCTTGTGGCGGATCGCCTCTTCGGCGCACGCCCTGAGGCCGTCATCGGTGAACGACAGCTCGACGTTATCCAGGCCGAAGAAGCGCTGGAACTGCTTGGCAAGGGCGTTCTTGGGCTCGGTGAGGATGCGGACGAGGGCGTCGGCGTCGAGCGACTCGAGGCTGACGACCATCGGCAGGCGGCCGACGAACTCGGGGATGAGGCCGTACTGCAGCAGGTCGTCGTGCGTGACGTGCTTGAGCAGCTCATCGGCGCGCTTCTGGGCGTCCATCAGGCGGTACTCCGCGCCGAAGCCGAGCGATCGCTTGTCGCGGCCGAGGCGCTTCTCGATGAGCTTGTCGAGGCCCTCGAAGGCGCCGCCGCAGACGAACAGGATGTTGGCGGTGTTGATCTGGATGAAGTCCTGGTGCGGGTGCTTGCGCCCGCCCTGCGGCGGCACGTTCGCCGTGGTGCCCTCGATGATCTTCAGCAGCGCCTGCTGGACGCCCTCGCCGGAAACGTCGCGGGTGATCGACGGGTTGTCCGACTTGCGGGCGATCTTGTCGATCTCGTCGATGTAGACGATGCCGCGCTCGGCGCGCTGGACATCGAAATCGGCGGCCTGGATCAGGTGGAGCAGGATGTTCTCGACGTCCTCGCCGACGTAGCCGGCCTCGGTGAGCGCGGTGGCGTCGGCGATCGTGAAGGGGACGTCGAGCATCTTCGCGAGGGTACGCGCGAGGTGCGTCTTGCCGACCCCGGTGGGGCCGACGAAGAGGATGTTGCTCTTCTCGAGCTCGACGTCGGGGCTGGCCGCGGCGCCGGCGTTGATGCGCTTGTAGTGGTTGTAGACGGCGACGGCAAGGACCTTCTTCGCCTGGTCCTGGCCGACGACGTACTCGCTCAGGTGGTCGAAGATCTGCTTCGGGGGCGGGGTGCGCTGGCCGGCGACCTTGGTCTTCGCCGGCCCGGCGGACTCTTCGTCGATGATCTCGCGGCACAGCTCGACGCACTCGTCGCAGATGTACACCGCCCCGGGGCCGGCGATCAGGCGCTTGACCTGGTCCTGGTTCTTGCCGCAGAACGAGCAGTGGTACTGGACGCGG
>JAKAMA010000139.1 GCA_021813085.1 Chloroflexota bacterium
TCTCGATCGATTGGATTTTCATGTTTTCTCTTCTTTCCAGGTAGCAGGTGTGGGTCTTCGGCTTACACCACCCGCGCCAACCGGCGCGGTTTGTTCGTCAGGGGTTCGTGGATGTGCGCCCGCGCCTGGTTTGCATCGGTGAAGAAGCCCGTCGCCTCGACCACCAGGTCGACGGCCGCCTTCCCCCACGGGATGTTCGCCGGCTCGCGCTCCGCGAAGACGCTGATCGGCCTGCCATCGACGATCAACCCGCCCTCGCCGACCTCGACCGTGCCCGGATAGCGGCCGTAGTTCGAGTCGTACTTCAGCAGGTGCGCGTTCGTCTTGTTGTCGACGAGGTCGTTGATCGCCACGACCTCCAGCTCCGAAGGGTGCCGCTCCTTGATCGCCTTGAGGACCTGCCGGCCGATGCGGCCGAAGCCGTTGATGCCGATGCGCGTGGGCATGGTGGACGTCCTTTCACATCATGATGCTGGCTGTATTGTACGCCGCACATCTTCTCGGGCCACCTGCCGGATCGCGGCCGGTGCGGCCCCGGCGGTCAGTCCACGATCTGGTGCCCGGCAAGCTCGAACAACCGCCGCTGCACGTCCTCCATATCGGTGACGCCCTCGTCCAGCAGCGACTCGAGGAAGCCCTCGCGGCGCCCCAGCTCCTCCAGGAACGCGTCGTGTGACATGCCGAGCCGCCGCGAGACGGCGTCGATCTGCGCCGGGGTTGTCAGGATCTCGTAGCTGTCGCCGTCCGGGAGCCAGCGGGCGACCGTGTGCCGGTCGAAGCCGGGGCCCAGCGGCTCGAGCACCGCCACCTCGCTCACCCGCCGCACGCGCCTGCCCGCGGCTACGCCGACGTACATCGGCACGACGAACGCCAGGTGCCCGACGAGCCGCGGCTCGACGTCGTTCTCCTCCACGAGCTGCTCGATGACGCCCTCTACCGTGTCCGCGTGCATCGTCGAGGCCAGCGCGTAGCCCTCGGCCATCAGCTCGAAGGCACGCTGCACGTACGGGCCCCAGGAATACACGGGCAGGTGGTCGCTGATCTCGTTGACCAGCAGGTAGACCGGCGCGCCGCCGTCCTTCGGCGGCAGGCTGAAGGTCTCGCCCCAGCCCCGCGTGAAGTACACCGAAGCGTCCGGGCGCGCGAACGCGAGCAGCGCGGTCAGCACCGTCGTCTTGCCGGCGCCGGGCGGGTTGGCGGCGAAGATGATCGACGCGCCGCGCTCGACCGCCATCCCCAGCATCGCCGCGATGCGCGCTGGCATCGTGCCGGAGCGGATGATCTGCGTGATCGAGAGCGGCTGTGGCTGGTTGTAGCCGTGCCAGCCCCACCAGCTCTCCGGTTGATTCAGCGCCCTCACGCGCCCATCATATCGGAGCGCCGCGCGGCCCGTTACCCGCGCGAATGTCGGGCGTAGAGGCGCTGCCTGCCGCGCCCGGCGGCGCCCGTGACCCGGACGTAGGGGCGCTGCTTGCCGTGCCCGCCGGCGCCGTGGCCCGCACGTAGGGGCGCTGCTTGCCGCGCCCGCTGCTGCTTGCCGCGCCCGTCGCCGCAACGACGGAGGTATCGATGAAATCAGCGCTCTACGCCGGGCCGCGTACGTTCGAGCTGAAGGACGTCGATGTGCCGCAGCCCGGGCCGGGCGAGGCGCTCGTGCGCGTGCGCGCCGTCGGCGTCTGCGGCAGCGACCTCCACTTCTACCGCGGCGACTTCCCCGTGCCGCCCGGCTTCGTCCTCGGCCACGAGTGCGCCGGCGAGGTCGAGGCGCTCGGCACGGGCGTCACCGGCTTCGAGCGCGGCGAGCGCGTGGCGCTGGAGCTGTTCACGGTGTGCCTGACCTGCGAGCAGTGTCGCTCCGGCAACTATCACCTCTGCCCCTCGCGGAAGGGCAACGGCCTCAACGCCCCCGGCGGCCTCCGCGAATACATGACGGTGCCCGCCTATGCGATGTACCGCCTGCCGCCCGAGGTCGACTGCGAGCTCGGCGCGTTGTGCGAGCCGCTTGCCGTCTGCGTGCACGGCCTCCGGCTGGTCGACCTGCGCTTCGGCGACCGCGTCGCGGTACTCGGCGCCGGCACCATCGGCCTGATGGCGGTCGCCGCGGCGCGCGCCATGGGCGCGGCGTGGGTCGGCGCGACCGCCCGCCACCCGCACCAGCGCGCGATGGCGGAGGCGCTCGGCGCCGACGGCGTCTTCGGCGACAGCGCGGAGGGCATCGCGCAGCTCACCGCGGCCGCGCGCGGCGCCGATGTCGTCGTCGAGACGGTCGGCGGGCACGGGAACACGCTGCAGGAAGCGCTGACGGTCGTCGGCGTCGGCGGGCGCATCAGCGTGCTCGGCGCCTTCACGCAGCCGGTGCAGCTCCACCCGCTCCTCTTCTTCCTGAAGGAGGCGCGGATCTTCGGCTCGAACTGCTATGGGCGCCCCGGCCGCCACTCCGACTACGAGCTGGCGATCGAGATCATGCGCCGGCACGCGGAGCCGCTGCGCCGCCTGATCACCCACCGCTTCCCGCTCGACCGCATCGCCGACGCCTACGCCGCCGCCGACGACAAGCGCAGCGGCGCCATCAAGGTGCAGGTCGCGTTGTAGGGCAGTTGGCTGCCCTCATCGTGAAGCGGGTATCCTGCGTTTGGTGCGATAACCGATGGAGGCCTTCAACGTGCCCAGGCGCCGAAGACGATCCGCCCAGTTTAACCTGATCCGCTGGCTTCTCGGCTTTAGGCTGGTCCGCATCACCCTGATCCTTACCGTCGGTGGCGTTGTGCTGGGGCTCGCCGACGCGGTCGCAGTGAGCGCGATTGCGAGCGGCGCGATTGCGAGCGTGCTCTTTTTGGCGATCTACGCAACCGTCGTCCTGTTGATTGGATACGTATGGCTTCGAGGGAGCGCGCGCCGCTGGCGTCGCGTGAAGGCGTATGGCGAGCTTCTTGCATTGACTCCCTCTCAATTCGAAGAGGCAGTCGCCGGCATCCTTCAGCAGCTCGGGTACCGTGATGTCCAGCGTATCGGCGGCTCGGGCGATCTTGCGGCGGACATCCAGTGCCGCGACCGGAAGGGTAAGCGCGTCGTCGTCCAGTGCAAACGACATGCGCCCGGCATCCGTGTAGGATCGGGTGACGTGCAAACCTTCATCGGAATGATGTCGGTCCATCACGCGGCCGACCGCGGCATATTCGTAACGACTTCGGAGTTCACGAGGCCTGCATCCGATCTGGCGCGACATCACGCCATCATGTTGCTCGATGGGCCTGGGTTGACGCGCATACTGGGCCGGCTGAATGACAGGCAGGAGCCGGAGGTGGGGCCAGACAGTAACAGTACTAGTGCCGATCCAACTTGATGGTGCGAGGCAAGAGGTCGGGTGCCACGCACGACCTAACCCCCGGCCCCTTCCCTGAAAGGAAGGGGGCGGGGCTGCTGGAGCGCGACCGCTCCCGCGGCCACTGGTCGGATGGGCATCAAGTTGGAGGGGCACTAGTTAAGGCAATGACATAGTTGACTCAGATCGGCACGACGCTCACAGCGGTAGAGGTCGGATGAGAAACGACTGCTCGAACTCACCGTAAGCACTATCGAAGGTAACGAACCCTTCGACTCCCAAAGGGAGATCAGCCGCTGGCGATACCAACAGTCGGTTGTAACGCAACACCGCACCGGACTCTCTGGTGGCTGAAACATAATCGGGCATGCTGACCTGTAGCCCGTTGCTGGCGTAGTGCCATCCGCGCATCCAAATTACGCACTGGATCGGCCGTCCTTCCTTCAGTATCAGATACTGTACGCCACGGACTGTGACCCTTACCGGCGACATGTTTCTGATGCGTACGGGGAACGCGACAGGTTCCCACGGGTACGCCTTTTCAACATAGACCGCCTGTCCATCTTCGACAAAGACGCTAGGGGCAATCCGTTTGAGCATGAACGAGCGACCCAGCTTGTTAAGCAACCGCATGGGCAACCCTGCAAACGGAACTTGGCCATATATCGCCAGCATTTTAAGAAGAAGCGTCATGGTGCCGCGAGCAATCCGCAGTCTGCGTACTTAGCTATATCTATGGATCGGACATAAACTCCCGCAAGAGCCTGCACGGGCGTCACGCCGCGAAGAGCTCGCCCAGCACGTCCCGCACGACGGCTTCCGGTACGTCGTCGCGGACGACGGGACGCCCGAAGTCCTCGAGCAGCACCCAGCGCACGCGCTTCGCCGCGACCTTCTTGTCGAGCGCGATTGCTGCCAGCACGGCGTCCGCGTCGACGCCGGGGTGGCGCAGCGGCAGGCCGTAGCGCTCGAAGAGCGCGTGCTGCCGGTGGCGCACGTACGGCGGCGTCAGCCCGACGCGCTCGCCGATCGCCGCCGCCGCCATCATGCCGGCGCTGATCGCCTCGCCGTGGCGGATGGCGCCGTAGCCGGTGACCGCCTCGATCGCGTGCCCGACCGTGTGTCCGTAGTTCAGGACCATGCGACGGCCGCCCTCGCGCTCGTCGCCGGAGACGACCTGCGCCTTGAGCGCGGCGTTGCGGGCCACGACCTCCGTCGTCAGCTCGGGCTCGACGGCGAGCAGCCGCGCCGCGTCGCGCTCGAGGACGTCGAGCATCGGCGCGTCCATGATCAGCCCGTGCTTGATGATCTCCGCGAAGCCCTCGCGCAGCGCCCGCGGCGGCAGCGATGCCAGCAGGCCCGTGTCCTGCACGACCAGACGCGGCGGGTAAAACGCGCCGATCAGGTTCTTGCCGCGCGCATGGTCGACGCCGACCTTGCCGCCGATCGACGCGTCGACCATCGCCAGCAGCGACGTCGGCGCCTGCACGAATGGCACGCCGCGCAGGTACGTCGCCGCGACGAACCCCGCGAGGTCGCCGACGACGCCGCCGCCCAGCGCGACGACGGGCGACGAGCGGTCGGCCCGGCACTCGAGCAGCCAGTCGTAGAGGCGCTCGACGGTCGCGAGCGTCTTGCTTGCTTCGCCCGCCGGCACCGCGTGCGCCGCCGCCTCGAATCCCGCGCGCTCGAGCGACGCCACGGCGCGTGCGGCGTACAGCGGGCCGACCGCGTCGTCGGTGATCAGCGATACGGTGCCGCTGAGGCCGGCCTCGCGCATCAGCGCGCCCAGATCGTCGAGCGCGCCCCACGCGCAGTGCACCGCGTACCCGCCCGCGCGCGATTCGACCGTGATCATCATGCGATTATCCGTACTTTGCCGCTGGTGATCAGTTCGCGGACTGGTAGATCACCGGCCTGTAACGCGGTGGCGGTACGTGCTTCCCGGCCTCGTGCGCTGCCGCAATCCACGCCGCCTTGGCTCGCTCCACTTCAGCCAGCGCCTGCTCTGGTGTGCTCCCAAACGCGGAGCACGCTTCCAGATCCGGGATGTCTACGATGTAGCCGCCGTCCTCATCGCTGTAGAAGATGTTGATGTGGTAGTCCCTCATGTGTCGTCCCTCAGGTGCAAATTGTAGCGCTCAACGAGGCGGAGCAACTGACGTATCTGATATGGCTTGGCTTCGCCGTTGTGATCCTGGAGGCTGATCAACTCTCCGAGACTAGGGTGCAGAATACGTGATGGCTTCCCTCGGTGCGCACGAGCTCGAAACCGAACGCGACGGCCAGATCGGCGAGGTCGGAGAAGCGGACGTTGTTCAGCGCGCCGCTCGCGAGGCGCCGAAGCAGCTTGCGGCGCCTCATCTCCCCTCGAACCACGCGCCCGGATCGTCGAGCGCGCCCCATCGGCACTGCACCGCGTACCGTCCCGCGCGCGATTTGACCGCGATCACGTCGTGCTGCCCGCGAGGGTGCTCCGGTCATGGAACGCTGTCAGGATCTGGTGCGTGCACTGATCCGGCGTCAGGACGTCGGTGGCGACGACGAGGTCGGCCTGCCCGTACAGCGGCTGGCGTGCCGCCTTCAGCTCGCGGATGCGCGCCAGCGGGTCGCCGCCCGCGAGCAGCGGCCGCTCGGAGACATGCGCGCCCGGGTTGAGGATGCGCTGCGCGATCACCTCGGGCGTGGCATCGAGGCAGACCACGAAGCCCCGCCGGCGCATCGCTTCGCGGTTGGCCTCCGCCAGCACGGAGCCGCCGCCCGTCGCGACGACCACGCGCGACAACTCGGCGACGCGGGCGATCGCTTGCGACTCCATGGCGCGAAACGCCGCCTCGCCGCTGTGGCGAAAGATCTCCGCTACCGGCTTCCCCGCTTCTTGTTCGATCATCTCATCGAGATCGACGGCTCGCCAGTCGAGCGCGGCGGCGAGCGGCCGTGCCGTGCGCGACTTGCCCGTCCCCATGAATCCCGTCAGCCAGATCTGCTCGAACCGCATGTCTCGTCTACCATCCGCCCGCTGTCGTCTGTTGTCTGTTGTCTGTTGTCTGCCGCCGCCCTCGTCACTCCCGGAGGTCGCGCGGCCCCGTCGTCGCCTCGAACGCCCGGAAGTTGCGCACGGTCTCGCGGATGTTGTCGCCGCCGAACTTCTCCAGCGCCGCCTGTGCCAGCACGATCGCCATCATCGCCTCGACGATCACGCCGGCCGCCGGCACGGCGCAGACGTCGCTGCGCTCGTAGTGCGCCGGGATCTCCTCGCCGGTCGCCAGGTCGGCCGACGGCAGCGAGCGCGGCAGCGTCGCGATCGGCTTCAGCCCGACGCGTACGACGACGTCCTGCCCGT
>JAKAMA010000140.1 GCA_021813085.1 Chloroflexota bacterium
CGGCTGGACGCGCCTCGTCGTCGAGAAGCCGTTCGGCCGCGACCTGGAATCGGCGCGGAAGCTCGACCGAAGCCTGGGCGCGGTGTTCCGCGAGCGCCAGATCTTCCGCATCGACCATTACCTGGGCAAGGAGACCGTCCAGAACATCATCGTCTTCCGCTTCGGCAACGGCATCTTTGAGCCGATCTGGAACCGCCGGTACGTCGACAACGTGCAGGTGTCGGTCGGGGAGACGGTGGGCGTGGAGGGCCGCGGCGGCTACTACGAGGAGTCGGGCGCGCTGCGGGACATGGTGCAGAACCACCTCATGCAGGTGCTCGCGCTGGTCGCGATGGAGCCGGTGGCGTCGTTCACGGGCGACTCCGTCCGCGATGAGAAGGCCAAGGTGTTCCACGCCATCATGCCCATCGAAGACATCGCAGCCTCGACCGTGCGTGCCCAGTACACGGCGGGTGCGGTCCTCGGTGAGCAGGTGCCAGGCTACCGCCAGGAGCCGGGCGTCGCGCCGGACTCCCGAATCGAGACGTTCGTCGCGCTCAAGCTCACGGTCGAGAACTGGCGCTGGGCCGGCGTGCCCTTCTACCTGCGCGTCGGCAAGCGCCTGCCGAAGCGGGCGACCGAAGTCGCCATCACCTTCAAGACGCCGCCCCTCCAGTTGTTCCGTCAGATGGGCAGCGAGGGCCCCACGCCGAACCTGCTGGTCCTGCGCATCCAGCCGGACGAAGGCATCTCGCTGCGTTTCGGCGCGAAGGTGCCGGGCACCCGCTCCGACGTACGGCCGGTGAACATGGACTTCCGCTACGGCACCTCCTTCGGCGTCGAGCCGCCGGAGGCGTACGAGCGCCTCCTCCTCGATGCCATGCTCGGTGACTCCACGCTCTTCACCCGCTGGGACGGCGTCGAGGCGGCCTGGGAGCTGCTCACGCCGGTACTCGACGCCTGGAGCAGCGGCGTGTCGCCCCTCCGCTTCTACGAAGCGGGGAGCTGGGGGCCCGACGAGGCGCGCACGCTCATGGAGCGGGACGGACGCGAATGGCACCGGATGTAGCGGCGGCCGAGCGCCTGGAAGACCGCGAAATCGCCGTCGATCCCGGTGCGATCGAAGCCGAGTTCACGAAGATCTGGCGCGCGACCTCGGGCGCCCCCTACGACGAGTCATCGATCCGCCTCCGCGTGCTGAACTTCGTCGCGTTCGCGCACGACAGCGCGGGCACCGGCCGCTTCCGGGAGGTGATGCGGGCGCTGCCCCAGCGCTACCCCTGCCGGGGCATCCTCGCGGTCGCCGCACCCGGCCAGCGGAAGCTCGATGCGTCGATCTCCGCCGGGTTCTGGCGCTCGGCGAGCGGCGCCCGCCACATCTGCTCGGAGGAGGTCCAACTCCTGGGCGGCGCCGCCCAGGAGCCCGAGTTGGCGTCGGCCGTCCTTGCCCTGCTCGTGCCGGAACTGCCCGTCGCGATCTGGCTGATGGACGCGCCGGACTTCGGCGGCCGCATGAGCCGCGAGGTCCTCGAAGCCGCCGACCGCGTCTTCTTCGACACGGCCGGGCAGGTGGACACCGCGGCCGTCTTCGGCCACGTCCTGCACGCGGGCGCGGAGCGGGAGGTGGAGCTCTGCGACTTCGCCTGGGGCCGCATTGCGACGTGGCGGGAGCTGGTCGCCCAGTTCTTCGACGGCGACGAGGGCCTGCGCCAGCTCAGCAAGATCCAGTCGATCGAGATTGACGGCGGCGGGGCGCGCCTGAGCAGCGAATCCCTGCTGCTTGCCGGTTGGCTGGTCGCGCGCCTCGGGCTCTCGCTCGCCTATCTCGCGCCCAGCGGCGGGCGCGTCGAGGCCACGCTCTACGACGGTACGCGCGGCGTCACGCTCAAGGTCGCCCGCGGCGCGGACGGTGGCGCGACGCCCGTGCGTGAGGTGCGGATCCGCACCGGGACGGCGCTGCTCAGCGTCGGCATCCACCCGGAGAGCGGACACATGCACGTGCGCGAGCAGCGGGAGGGGGCCCTCTCCCGCCGCACCGTCGCGAGCCCGCGCGACGACGACGCGTCTGCGATCGCCGCCGCGCTCGACGACCGGGCCGACCCGGCGATCTACGCCGAAGCCCTGGGCAGCGCGCTGGCGCTGCTCGCCGCGCCCGCTCCCGACGCCTGATCCTCGCGCAGGAAGCGCCAGACCTCGTCCATGAACACGTCGATCTGGTCGTGGTGTACCCAGTGTCCGGCATCTTTCACCAGCACCGTGCGGTACGTGTGAAACGCCGACGCCTTGCCGTCGGCCTCCGGGTCGGATGCCCAGCTCTCGGAGCCGCGGACGAGCAGCACCGGGCAGCGGATCTGGTTCCAGATCTCGCGCGCCTCGGCGATGTTGAACTCGTACGGCGAATGCAGCCGCACGTAGTTATCGAACTTCCAGGTGAGCGTCCCGTCCTCGTTCGCACGCGCCCCGTGGACGGTCAGGTGGTGCGCCATCTCCGCCGTCAGGTGCGGGTTCTCTTCGCGCATACGCTTCACCGCCTCGTCGACGGACGCGTAGCGCCGCGGCACGCGCCTGTCGAAGGCCTGCATGTCGCCGATCCAGCGCCGCATGCGTACGGAGGCGGCCGTCGGCACGCCGACGCTCGGCCCCAGGCCCTCGATGGCGACGACCTTGAGCACGGTCTCAGGGAACACGCCGGCGTACTCCAGGGCGACGGCACCGCCGAGCGAATGCCCGACGATCGTCAGGGGGTCGCGCGCGAGCTCCTTCGCGAGCATGGCGACGTCAAGCACGAACTCCGGCAGGCTGTACTGCCCGCCCACCGCCCACGCGCTGTCGCCGTGGCCGCGCAGGTCGACGGCGTACACGCAGTACACGCGCTTCAGCCGCACGGCGACATCGTCCCAGGTGCGGGCGTGGTCGCGGTTGCCGTGGATGAGCAGCAGGGGCGGGTTGGTTTCGTCGCCCCAGACGGCGTAGTGGAGCTTCAGCCGCTGGGACGTGTAGTAGCGCGAGATGGGCTCTTCCGGCATGGACGCTCCTTACCCTGCGACGACGGTACGACGCGGCCCAACCTAACTTGAGCGGACGCGGATGGTCAAGGATGACGCACGGTTCGGGAATCGGCCGTCACCGGTCGCTGCGCGGGGTTGGTGGGCAGGGCGCTGGACGGCCCGTTAGGACTGGCTCCCGCGCAGGCGCGGGTCGCCGATATCGCGGATGGCATCGCCGAGGACGTTGAACCCGAACACCGTGAGCGCGATCGCGGCGCCGGGGAAGAACGCCGCCGGGATGTTGATGGGGAAGCTGTTGCGGGCGTCGCTTACGTCGCGCCCCCACGACGCCGCGGGTGCCGGGATGCCGAGACCAAGGAACGACAGCGACGCCTCGGCGAGGATCGCGGCGCCAAGCAACGTCGTCATGATCACGATCGCCAGCGCCATCACGTTGGGCAGGATATGCCGGAAGAGGATGCGCGGCGTCGACGCGCCTGTCGCCCGCGCCGCCTCGACGTACTGGTTGTTCTTCTCGGACAGCGCGGCGCCGCGCACCACGCGGGTCACCCCGGGGATGATCGCCAGCATGATCGCGACGACCACCGTCCGCGCCGACGGGCCGAGCGCCTGCACGATGATGAGGAGCAGCAGGAGGGGCGGAAAGGCGATCGCCGTATCGACAGAGCGCTGGATCATTGAATCGACGAACCCGCCCAGGTACCCGGAGATGATGCCGATCACCGTGCCGATCGCGGCGCCGCCGAGCACCGAGATGAACGCGACGGAGAGGGAGATCCGGGCGCCGTAGATGTCGCGGCTGAGCACGTCGCGGCCGATCTGGTCCGTCCCAAACCAGTGGGCGAGCGACATGCCTTCGTTCGGCTGGCCGGCCGTGAATTCGTTCAGGCCGTACGGCGCGATCCAGGGGGCGAGCACGGCGATCGCCGCAAAGATGAGGATGATCAGGAGCCCCACGAACCCCAGCGGGTTCCGGCGAATGAGCGTCGCGGTTTTGCGCAGGAACGCACCCGCGCCTCCCCGCTCCCGTCCGGGGAACGGCTCGGCGCTGATGCTGGGGGTCGCGACCGCGATATTCTTCGCCACGATTCAGCCTCTCACGAGTACCGGATGCGCGGGTCGAACCACGCGTAGCTCACGTCGACGGCGAGGTTGAGCAGGATGACGGTCGCGCCGGCGTACAGCGTCATCGTCTGTACGACCTGGAAGTCCTTGTAGAACAGCTCCTGGAACACGTACTGGCCGAGCCCCGGCAGCACGAAGATCTGCTCGATGATGATGGCGCCGCCGAGCAGCCCGGCCATCTGTAGCCCCAGCACCGTCACCACCGGGATCAGCGAATTCTTGAGGCCGTGACGGAGCACCACCGCGCGCTCCCGCAGTCCCTTCGCGCGCGCCGTCCGCATGTAGTCCTGCCGCATCACCTCCAGCAGTGACGACCGCGCGAGGCGCATGATGCCTGCCGCCGACGCCAGCGCGAGCACGGCGGCCGGCGGTCCGAACTGCTTCAGGTTCTGGATCGGGCTGTCGAAGAAGCTGATCGTGCGCCCGAGCGGCGGCGAGTAACCCCAGAGCGCCACCGGCACGATGAGCACCAGCGTGCCCACCCAGAAGTTTGGCACCGACAGGCCGAGGATCGCCGTTACCCGCACCAGGTAGTCCATCGGCGAGTTGCGGAATACGGCCGAGATGATCCCGAAGGGGATGCCGACGAGCACCGTGAAGATCATCGTCAGCACCATCAGCTCGAACGTCACCGGGAAGCGCAGGCGCAGCGCCGTCGTCACCGGCTGATTGTAGTACGACGAGATCCCCAGGTTCCCCGTGAACACGTTCTTCACCCAGTCGCCGTACTGGCTGCCGCCGAACTGGACGAACGGCGCCGAGCCCTTGAACGCAATCGGGAAGAGCGGCTTGTCCAGCCCTAACTCGTGCTCTATCGCCTTGATCTGCTCCGGCTTGCAGCTCAGCCCGCAGCGCAACTGCGCGGGATTGCCTGGGACGACGTGCAGCAGCACGAAGACGATGAGGGACAGGAACACGAGGATCACGACCCCGATCAGCAGGCGGCGCAAGATGAACGTTTGCATGATCCGGCCCCTTCCCCGGCGCCCGGCCTCCTACTTGTTGAGCCACGTCCGGTTCAGGAAATTGGCGGATCCCCCGATCCCGGTCGGGACGTTCATCACGTACGGCTGGTACAGCGTGAACGAGTAGGGCGTGCAGATCGGCAGGAACATCGGCCCCTTGGAGTAAATCAGCTTCTGCACGTCGCGCACCTTCGCCGCCTGCGCGACCGGGTCCGTGATCCCCTTCGAGTCGGTGATCCCCTGCTCGATCTCCGGGTACAGCTTGCCGAGCCCGATCGAGTAGATGTCGCTGCCAGCGGGACCGTGGAGGCTCTCGAAGTCCATCTCGTACTCGGCCCACTCGTACACCTGGTTGAGGGCGAGGCTCGCGTCGTACTTCAGGTCGGTGTAGTTGCCGAGCCAGGTCCCGAACGCCTGGGCGTCCTTCTTCACGTTGAAGCCTGCGTCCTGCATCTGCTGCAGCCAAATCGGCAGGTGTAGGCTGTGCTCTTCGATGTTCGAATCGGCGGGCCACATCACGTTGATGTCCAGCGTGTCCTTGCCGGTGGCCGCCTTGATCAGCTTCTTTGACTCGGCGGGGTCGTAGGGCTGGAGCTTCGCCAGCTCGTCCGGTGGCAGGGCGTAGTCGCCCAGCGACCAGTGGACGATGCCGTTCGGCTTCGCCTGACCCTTGTAGATGCGGTCGACGTAGACCTGGCGGTTGAGTGCGTACATCGCCGCCTTGCGGATGCGCTCGTCGTCCCAGGGCTTCTTCGTCGGGTTCATCGTGAACGAGATAAACGTGTTCGTGGAGTCCTTGTTCACCGTGTACTTGGGCCCGCCCTGCGTGAGGGCGTTGGCGTCGTCGACGTTTACGGCGGTGTACTCCTCCGTCTGCTGCGACTGGAACGCCGTGCGCTCTGCTGACGTATCAGCGATGATCTTCACGGTGCGCTGGTCGACGTAGGGGAGCTGGGCGTTGTTGTTCTGGGCGTCCTTGAGGTAGTAGCTGGTGTTCTTCTTCAGGTTGGCGAACTGGCCCTCGGTGTACTGCCCCGGGTTCAGCACGAAGGGTCCGCCGCCCGCCGAGGCGGTCTTCATCTTGTCCGGGGTCGCGATCAGCTCCTTGGGCACGATCAGGTTGAGCGGACTGCCGATGCGGAGGAAGAAGTAGCCGTACGGCTTCGGCGTCTTGATCGTGCAGGTCTTCCCGTCGGCCGAGGCGTCGACCGACTGGATCCACGTCCCTACGAAGGCGTAGGCGTTCGACTTCGGCAGGTTCTTGATGCGGTCGAAGGTGGCCTTGATGTCACCGGCGTCCATATCCCGCTCGGGCACGCCGAGCTGGTTCGGGCCGATCTTGACGCCGGGCCGGATGCTGAACACGTACGTCTGCGCATCCGGCTGCTCGAGCTTGTCGGCCAGGTCATCGAAGCGGAAGCTGGCGTCCGCGGGCGAGCGGTTGATCACGGCGTTGTAGAGGCGCGGGAAGTACGTGACGCCGCCGGCGATCGAGATGTGCGGGTCGAAGGTGTCGAAGTCGACCGACGTGCCGACGTTGTACGTGCCGCCCGCCTTGGGTGTG
>JAKAMA010000141.1 GCA_021813085.1 Chloroflexota bacterium
TTGCGCGGAACCACGGCCGCCATTGTGCCGTCCGGCGCGCTGACGCTGATCCGGGGGCGGCTGGACCTGCTGGGCAAGCGGCTGGTAGCTGCTTCTCGGCTGCCACACAGGTCGGATATGACCTGGGGAAGCTGTCTCCGTCGATTGCTGCCGGCACGGTATTCACTATCGCCGTAGTTGGCGCTCCTGAGATTACGATACCAACAGTTATCGTTGCCTTAGGAGAAGGTGAGGGTACCGCCCTTGCACTCGGTGGTCCCGAAGACGTTGGTTGGGGATCCCAGCAGGACGCTGCTGTAAGCTTGTACGAAGACGCTCCAGAAGCAATCGCCAAATGCTAAGGGATTCATTCTGGCTTCGCATCGTCATACGAGTGCTTATCGTCGCCTGGGTGCCGACGTTAACGATCGCAGGCCTGGGTATCATCGGCGCCGGAAGCCGCGCTTCAGTCGCGGGAGATGTCGCGGCAACACTCCTCCTCTACGTGATCTTTGTTACGCTCTCGCTGATCTTTGGGCCCCGGTATTGGCGTCGGCTGGAGGATAAGCAGAACACTCGCAAGGCCGACCCGCCGCGATGATCCCATGTGTCGTGTCCGCATCGGCGCCGCCCTCGCCGTGCCCGCTTTCGGATGCGAGTGTGAACCCGAGCTGTCGTTACATGGACCTAGGAGCGGACACGATGTGAGTCCGGCGCGGGCGCGGGGACGCTATACTTCCTGCTGGCCGACCACCTGGGCGGCACGGTGGGCGTGATGGACACCAGCGGCAACGTCGTGGCGAAGGAGCAGTACTGGCCCTACGGCGCCGCGCGCACCGACGCGATCGCGACGGCCAGCCAGACCGACCGCCTCTTCACCGGCCAGCGGCAGGAGCCCGGCGACGCCGCGCTCGGCCTCTACTTCTACAACGCCCGCTTCTACAGCACGTACGCCACATGCCGAAGTGGGTCCTGAAGGTGAACCGTGAGCGTCGAAGTTCCACAAGGGCTGGGTGATGTCTGGGAGAACGGTTTCCGTATGCAGGCCACGCTAACGGGTGATTCGGAATGCCGAGTCGTGGCCAACAAGCCCGGGTTTGCGAACTCTGGCAAAGTTGCTCCTGTTTATCAGCGAGCAGCCACCGGGCTACCATTTCCATCTGGATCAATGGGGTGGTGGGCTCGACGACCGCAGCGACGCGCAAGTCATCTTTGAGCTTGAAGCATTGTAATGTCGCTCCACGCCACACGCCTCCCCTGATGCAATGAAAGGCGGGCAACGTGGCCCGGGCGCCGGCGCCCCTCCGTCCTCCGTCCAGCCGCCCCCGCCCCGCTACCCCAGGCGCTCCGAGAGGAAGCTGACGCGCTCCGGCTCGTGCTTCGGGCGGCCGCACGTCGGGCAGAGGTTGAAGGACGCGCGCTTGCGGGTCATCTGCAGCACGGTGCGCACCAGCTCGGCATGGCTCCACGTCAACGGCGACACCGAGAGCGGCGCGTCGCTGTACGGGTCCACCTGCTCGGCCAGCACGCCGCTCGGCAGCGCGCGGTCTGCCACCCACTGCATCAGCTCGGCGGCCGGCTGCAGCTCGGCCTCCGAGGTCGCGCGCGCGATCTGCCACTGCGCGAGCCAGAGCGTGCAGACGAACCAGGGGTTGCCTGGGACGTCGCCGGCATCGGGCGCGCGCTGATACTGGTCGCGTTCGTAGCGGGCGAGGCCGCCGACCGGCGTCTTCAGCCACAGGCGCGCGCGCACGTCCTCCATCGTGCTGACGATGCGCGGGTCGGAGGCATCGAACATGCCGAGCTGGAACAGCCCGCCGACGCTGGCATCGACGGTCATGTCGGGCGTGTAGCCGCCGTCGTCGTCCGGCGTCAGCGTGCGCACGAAGCGCCGCTCGCCTTCGTGCCAGAAGTGCTCGAGCGTGGCCTGCTTCATGCGCTCCGCGGCCCCCGCCATGTGCTCCGCGTCGTCGCGGTCGCCGAAGGTCGCGAAGAAGCGCGACGCGGCCATCAGCCCGGCCCAGGTCGCCGCCACCGTCCACGCGTGGATGCCCCAGCGCTCCTCCCAGAGGTCGTACGAGGGCTTCGGCAGCCCCTCCGCGTCAACGTAGCGCAGCATGAACTCGGCCGCCGGCCGGATCATCCCCTTGTAGAACGGCGTGATGAACTCCACATCGTGGTGGCGGTCGAAGTGCCGCCAGAGCGCCCAGAGCGGCAGCCCCGTCTCATCCTCCTGGATCGGCAACTGGCGCTTGCCGTCGCGCACCCACGGGTGCCACGAGCTGGCCAGCGTGCCATCGGTGTTGAACTTGTGCATCCAGTAGCCCTCGGGGCTCTGCACCTTCGACAGGAAGTCGAAGAACGGCCGCGTCGTGCCGTCGTAGCCGGCGTCGTCGAGCGCCGAGGCGACGAGCGCGCCGTCGCGCGGCCACACGTAGGCGTAGGTGTCGCGCGCGTACGTGGCGATGTCGTAGTCGGTCGCGGCGACGATGCCGCCGTGGTGGTCGATCTGCGTGCTGATCGTCAGCAGGCTGCGCTTGAAGAGCCGGGCGACCGCGTCCGGCACGCCCTCGAGGTCGTTGTCCTCGGCGTTCGCCCACACCTTCCAGTACGCCTTCGTGCGCGCCTGCAGCCGCTCGGGCGATTTATCGACGATCACGGC
Organism: Chloroflexota bacterium; assembly: GCA_021813085.1. Taxonomy (GTDB): domain Bacteria; phylum Chloroflexota; class Dehalococcoidia; order DSTF01; family JACRBR01; genus JADMII01. The sequence goes on from JAKAMA010000141.1 coordinate 2,642, forward strand.
GTTCACGGTGGCGACGTCCTGGTACGAGTAGCCGCAGCCGATCCAGTACCACGCGCTCTCCGACCCGTTCTCGCCCAGGACGAGCTGGAGCGCGCCGACGGAGTCGACGGCGCCCTGCACGACGGTGCTGCCGCTGAGCACGCCGTCCTCGGCGTCGCGCCAGGTGCCCTCCTTGCCGTCGCTCTCCTTCTTGCCGACGGCCCACTGGTCCAGGCCGGGCGGGCGGTTGCCCGTCTGGCCGCTCATCAGGAACCAGCGGCCGTCCTTGTAGTGGACCAGCGCCCGCTGCGACAGGTCGTAGTACGCCGTGTCGCCGATCTCGGTGCCGCCGATGTGGAAGTCGTTGTGGAAGAAGAGCCGCACCTCGCGCTGTTGCGCGCGCAGGTTGGTGACGACGAGCCGGCGCACGAGCGCGTACTCGTGGAAGTCCACGACGTCCGTGCAGGCGATGCGCAGGCCGGCCGCGTCGTTCGTCAGGACGACATCGGTCGCGAGCGTCTCCTCGACGTAGCGCTGCTCGACCCGCCAGGAGTCGTGCACCCAGCTAAAGGCGCCATCGGCCCAGACGCCAAGCCCGAAGCGATGCCCGGCCGTGTGGTTGCGCCCGCCGATGTGCGGGAAGTAGATGTCGCGCAGGTGGTAGCGGTCGTCGAAGTTGACGAGCAGCCGGCCGTTGCCGATGGGGATGTCTCGCGGCATGAAGCGCCTCCCGTCGCAGGGCGACCCGCCGTCACGGCCCGGCCCCGCGGGCCTTACGTCGCGCCGCCCCCGAGCATCGCGCGCGCCGCCCGCGCCGCCTCCGCCAGCGGCACGACGCGCGCGTCCTTCTCCGCCCGCCGCTTCAGCTCGGCGCCGCCCGCCTCGATGCTGCGCGGGCTGACGGTGACCCGTAGCGGCATGCCCAGCAGGTCGGCATCGTTGAACTTTACGCCGGCCGAGAGGTCCTCGCGGTCGTCGTACAGCACCGCGAGGCCCGCGTCCTGTAGCTGTTGGTACACCTGCTCCGCGCTCTCGCGCACGCCCGTCTTGTCGAAGCCGAGCGCCGTCAGGTGCACGTCGTACGGCGCGATCTCCGGCGGCCAGATGATGCCGCGCTCGTCGTGGTTCGCCTCGATCGCCCCGGCGAAGACGCGGCCGACGCCGATGCCGTAGCAGCCCATCACCGCCGGCCTGAGCTCCCCCGCCTCGTCCGAGAACTGCGCCTGCAGGCGCTCCGTGTAGACCGTGCCCAGCTTGAAGACGTGCCCCATCTCCATGCCGCGCTTCGTCTCGAGCGTGCCGCCGCAGCGCGGGCAGCGGTCGCCGGCGCGGGCGAGCGAGATATCGGCAACGACGTCGGCGGTCCAGTCGCGGCCGTAGTTGACGTTGCGGTAGTGCACGTCGGGCTTGTTGGCGCCGGCGACAAGGTTGGGCGAGCGAAGCGCGGAGTCGTCGGCGACGACCTTCACGCCCTTCAGCCCGACCGGCGATGCCGAGCCCGCGATCAGCCCGTGCTTGCGCACGCCCGCGTCGTCGAGCAGCGCCAGGCCGGTCGCCTTCAGCGCGTTGCGCAGCTTCGCCTCGTTGACCTCCAGGTCGCCCCGGATGGCGACGAACACCGGCTCGCCCTGCGCCTCGTAGAACACGGCCTTCAGCGTCTTCTCGTGCGGCACCCCGAGGAACGCGACGAGGTCGTCGATCGTCTTCTGCCCCGGCGTCGCGACCTCTTCGAGCGGCAGCGGCTCCTCGGCCGGCAGCTCGCGCTTCTTGTGGTCGGCCTTCTCCTCGTTCGCCGCGTAGCCGCAGGTGCCGCAGAGCAGGATCATGTCCTCGCCGACCTCGGTGAGGTACATGAACTCCTCGCTGTCCTTGCCGCCGATCGCGCCGGAGTCGGCGAGCACGGGCACCGTCGGCACGCCGCAGCGGTCGAAGATGCGCGTGTAGGCGGCGCGCGCCGCCTGGTAGTTGGCGTCGAGCGCGTCCCAGTCGGTGTCGAAGCTGTAGGCGTCCTTCATCGTGAACTCGCGGGTGCGCATGAGGCCGCCGCGCGGGCGCGCCTCGTCCCGGAACTTCGTCTGGATCTGGTAGACGAGCAGCGGCATGTCGCGGTAGCTCTGCACCTGGCGCTTGAACAGGTCGACCACGACCTCCTCGTGCGTCGGGCCGAGGACGAAGTCGCGCTCGCGGCGGTCCCGGAACCGCACCAGCACATCGCGCATGGTCTCGAGCCGGCCGGATTCGGCCCACATCTCCGCCGGCTGGATCGCCGGCATCATCACCTCTTGCCCGCCCGCCCGGTCCATCTCCTCACGGATGATCTGCTCGATCTTGCGCATCACCCGCCAGCCGATGGGCAGGTAGCTGTAGACGCCGGCGGCGAGCTGCTGCGCGAGCCCCGCGCGGAGCATGAGCTGGTGGTTCGGCGTGTCCGCCTCGGCCGGCGCGTGCCGCAGCGTCTTGGCGAACAGGTGGGACATGCGCATCGGGGAACCCTCGGCCGCCGGCGTTCCGCGCCGGTGTCGGCTGTCGTGCGGAAGCTTAGCGGACGCGCGGGGTGAGCTCACCCCCCGGCTCCCGTGAACGGCCATACGGCTCGTCTGAGGACGCCCGGCCGCTCCGCCGCCGGCCGGCGTCAGGGTGTGGCGAGGAGCTTGCGGACGATCGGCGGCATCAGCGCGGCGAACGGCGACGGCGGCTCGGACACGTCGTTGATCTCGAACCCGCGCGGCGTCGTGCGGTAGGTGCGGAAGCCATCGACGCTCACGCGCGCCTTGCGGCAGATGCGCTTGGCCTGCGCGCCGTAGCCGACGGGCACGTAGAGGTAGAACGCGGCGCCCTTGATCGCCGCGTAGCGCGCCCACGCGCGCTTCGCCTCCGCCTCCGTGACCTGCTCGACCGTGGCGACCGCCACCGTCATCACCAGGTCCGTCTCTCCCGTGTTGCGCTTGGAGACGACGACGATGTCCGGGGCGATCTCGGCGTCGCCGACCTTCACCCCCATCGTCACCTCGGGCACGTTGATGTGCGTGCGGTAGGAGGGATGTTCCGGCGTCGGAAACTGGAAGCGCCGTTCGGCGATCTCGTGGATCGCGTTCAGGTGCTTCTCGTCGACGGTGCGCGTCGTGCGATCGAGCAGCTCGTCGACATCTTCCCAGCGCGTGTCAAGGGTCATGGCTCCAGCTCCGATGCAGCGTGCGTCGCGTTCGGGGGATGATAGTGCGCAACCCGCCCCACGCTCAAGGTCTGTGCCGGCAGGCACACGGGCGTCTGGCCGCCCCGTAGGGCCGGCCCCATCTGGCCGCCCGGTTCGAGGATGTAGCTGGCCGCGGAGGGCGCACCGGGCCTTGTGCCCTGCTCCGCGCCACGCTCCACTGCGAGATCCGCCACCCTTCGCCTACGATCGCCACGTGCAGCAGCCGCACCGCAGCCCCGCTACCAGCATCCGCACGCCCGCGCACCGTCTCCGGCAGAAATTGATTGTCTTGTGCCAGAACAATCAACGTCAATCAAACACGGACGGACGCGCAGATTCGGTTCCGGCATCGCCGCCGCCGTCCCGGATTCGTCCCTCCCGCCTCCAGGGACAACGCGCGAACTACAAGATGCAATCAGACGCCTGCGGTGCGCGGCGGAGGCACGGTCCTGTTCGCCTCTGTCCCTCACCCCGGCCTGCGACCCACCCCACTCGTCCGCTCCCTTGCCCCTCCCCCGCTCCCGGTGCTACGTTCGCATCCCGACGATCGGAGGTGGGCGATGAAGTTCGGCATCTTCTACGAGCTCTCCGTGCCCCGGCCCTGGGGGCCGGAGTCCGAGCGCACCGTCTACATGAACGCGCTCGAACAGGTGCGCCTCGCCGATGAGCTGGGCTTCGACCAGGTCTGGTGCGTCGAGCACCACTTCCTCGAGGAGTACTCGCACTCATCGGCGCCCGAGCTGTTCCTCACCGCCTGCGCCATGCTGACCACGCGCATCCGCGTCGGCCAC
>JAKAMA010000142.1 GCA_021813085.1 Chloroflexota bacterium
ATTACGATCAACGCGACGGCCGCGGTGCTGCTGGCGCTGTACGTCGCCGTCGCGAAGAAGCAGGGCGCGGACCTCGCGAAGGTCGGCGGCACGACGCAGAACGACATCCTCAAGGAGTACATCGCGCGCGGCACGTACATCTTCCCGCCGCGCCCGTCGCTGCGGCTGATCACCGACATCTTCGCCTGGTGCAACGCGAACCTGCCGCAGTGGAACACGATCAGCATCAGCGGCTACCACATGCGAGAGGCCGGCTGTACTGCGGCGCAGGAGGTCGGCTTCACGATCGCCGACGCCATCGCCTACACGCAGGCCGCGCTCGATCGCGGCCTCGCGATCGATGACTTTGCGCCGCGCCTCGCGTTCTTCTTCGCCTGCCACGGCAACTTCCTGGAGGAGATCGCGAAGTTCCGTGCCGCCCGCCGGCTCTGGGCGCGCACGGTCAAGGAGCGCTTTGGCGCGAAGGATCCCCGGTCGATGATGCTGCGCTTCCACACGCAGACCGGCGGCGCGACGCTGACGGCTCAGCAGCCGATCAACAACCTCGTGCGGACGGCGCTGCAGGGGCTCTCGGCGGTGCTGGGCGGTACGCAGTCGCTGCACACGAACAGCTACGACGAGGCGCTCTCGCTGCCCTCGCAGCACGCCGCCGAGCTGGCGCTGCGCACGCAGCAGATCATCGCCTACGAGACCGGCGTCGGCGACACGATCGACCCTGTCGCCGGCTCCTGGTACATCGAGCACCTGACCGACGAGGTCGAGCGCGATGCCGCGGACTACGTGCGCCGCATCGATGACATGGGGGGCGCGCTGGCCGCCGTCGAGCGCGGGTTCCAGGCAAACGAGATCTCCGAGAACGCCTTCCGCATCCAGCGCGACATCGAGGCGCACCGCAAGGTGGTCGTCGGCGTCAACGAGTACGTGGACGAGGAGCCGCCGCCGCAGGGCCTGCACCAGCACGACCCGACCGTCGGCGCGCGCCGCAAGCGCGAGCTCGCGCGCCTGCGCGCCGGGCGCGATGCGGCCGCTGTCGATGCCTCGCTGCGGCGCCTCGAAGCCGGCGCGCGCGGCGACGACAACATGGTCCCGCTGATCATCGAAGCCGTCGAGTGCTACGCGACGCTCGGCGAGATCTGCGCCCGCCTCCGCGCCGTCTGGGGTGAGCAGCGCGAGCGGCTGTCGGTGTAGGGAGACGATGGGCAAGAAGCTCCGCCAGGGCGACCCGTGGATGCCGGGATACCGCTACGGTGCGCTGCTGCCGCCGCTCTCGCTGAACCTCGTCGTCACCGACACCGCCCGTTCCGCGACGTTCTACCGCGACGTGTTTGACGCGGATGTGCACTACGTCGACATCGACTTCGCCGCCCTGCGCGTCGGGCCGGCGGAGGTGATGCTGCACGCCGACCACACCCACGACGAGCACCCCTGGTACCCGCAGCTCGTCGCCGGCGCACCGCGCGGCATCGGCGCGCAGATCCGTGTGCTCGGTATCGACCCGGACGAAACGGAGCGCCGCGCCCGTGCGGCCGGTGCCGTCGTCGCGCGGGGCGCCGAGGACAAGGGCCACGGCTGGCGGGAGGCCCTCGTCCGCGACCCGGACGGCTACGAGTGGGCTGTCGGCGTGCTGATCCCGCCGGCGACGGATCCGGCGGGACCGGCGTAGGCGGCGCGGCGTCGCGGCGGCTCCGGGTACACTGCGCCCGTGGATACGTTCAACGTCACGATCCACGCCGGCGACCCCGCGCGCATGCGCTTCCTGCCCGCGGAAGCGCTCGTGGACGCTGGCGCAAGCTACACGATGCTGCCTGCAGCGCTGCTGCGCCGGCTCGACGTGCCCGTGACGGGGCGGCGGCCGTTCGTTCTGGCGAGCGGCGACCTCATCACGAGGGAGGTCGGCCAGACCTGGGTCCGCGTTGACGGGCGCGAAGTGATGACCGTCGTCGTGTTCGGCGATGACGGCGGGCCGACCCTGCTCGGCGCGCTGACGCTGGAGGAGTTTGGGCTCGGCGTCGACCCGCTCGGCCAAAGGCTCATCGAGGTGCCGGGCCTGCTCACGTGACGCTGCCGGCGGGCGCCGTCTCGCTGGCATGGTAGACTGGGCGGCGGAGGTGCGAACCATGGCCAAGGCAATCGAGCCGATTCCCGTGCTGCGTGGGAAGGCCGCGGCTTGGTTCGAGGAGTTTCTCAAGCGCGGCGAGAAACCGAGCGCGAAGCGATTGGAACAGGCGAAGCGCGACCGGGAGATCGCCGTGCGGATGCGGCCGCTGAGGCCGTCTGACGAGCCGAAGTAGCTCGCCCGCTCAAGGCCGCGCCTCCAGGTCGTAGAACATCCACTGCATGCTTCGCTGCACCTCAATCGGTGCTTTGGTGAAGCCATCGCGCTCGTAAAATCTGATGGCGCCCTCGTTGCGGACGTCCACCTGCAGGGCGAGTATGCGGCAGCCAACCGGAAGCGACATGGCCCACTCGCGGATCAGCGCCATGACCTGCTGACCATATCCCTTGCCTTGCTGAGTGACATCGATGCCGAGCCGCCCGATCAGCACGGCCGGGACTACCGGATACGGTGCGCGGCGGCCCAGGCCCGTGTCGCTCCGGCTGACCTGCGCCGCGGAGAGTGCGGCGAATCCTGCTGGCTCGCCCGACTCCGTGTAGAAGACGAAGGTCACGCTGAATCGGCCGCGCGACTGGCCCAGTGCATCCTCGATCAGGAAGTCACGCAGGTCCGTTTGCCATTCCTCATCACCGCAGGAGAACTCGGCGAAGTCGCGCAGAAGGCCGTCGTCAAGCATCGCGTAGATTAGCGGCGCACCCAGATCGTGATCGCTCAATGCGTCCCTCGTCCCGCTTCCGCGCTGCCCAATCTCGCGTAATACTGCCGTACCTGGAGGCGATGGGCCATGAAACTCGGCGGCAACTTTTTCGAGGATCTGGGGCCGGGGCAACTCTTGCGCAACCCCGTGCCGCGCACCCTCGGCGAGGGTGACCGCAGCCTCTACATCGCGCTCACCGGCGACCGCAACCCCAGGAACTGCTCCGACGAGTTCGCGCGCAGCCTGGGGTTCGAGCGGGCGCCGCTGCACGACCTGCTCGTCTTCCACATCGTCTTCGGCCGGACGGTCGGCGAGATCTCGCTGAACTCGCCCGGGAACCTCGGCTACGCCGACCTGCGCTTCCTGCGGCCCGTCTTTCCCGGCGACACGCTGCGCGCCGAGACGGAGACGCTCGGCTGGCGCGAGACGTCGAAGGGCGACACCGGCGTCGTCTGGGTGCGGACGACCGGCTTCAACCAGCGCGACGAACACGTGCTCCAGTTCTACCGCTGGGTGATGGTGAACAAACGCGACCCCGGCACACCGACCGTCGCCGATGACGCGCCGGAGATGCCCGCCGAAGCCGGCCGCGCGCATCTCGCGCACCTGCCGTACCCGCGCATCGCCCGCTTCGACGCGTCCGCCACCGGCGGCAGCGCGTTCTGGGAGGACTACGAGCCAGGCGAGCGCCTCGCGCACCCGCAGGGGATGACGATCGAGGAGGCGGAGCACCAGATGGCGACGCGCCTGTACCAGCACACGGCGCGCGTGCACTTCAACCAGCACCAGCAGCAGGCGTCGCGCCACGGCCGCCGCATCGTCTACGGCGGGCACATCATCTCGGTCGCGCACGCGCTGTCGTTCGACGGGCTCGAGAACGTCGTGGGGATGGCGGCGTGGAATGGCGGCTCGCACACGAACCCGACCTTCGCCGGCGACACGCTGTTCGCCTGGACCGACGTGCTGGAGCGCATCGACATCGGGCGCGACGACCTGGGGGCGCTGCGGCTGCGGCTGGTGGCTGTCAAGAACGCCGACCCCTCGAAGGAAGCCCTGCCGCTGAAGGTCACGGGGGAGGACGGCCGCGAGCGCTACGCCCCGAACGTCGTGCTCGACCTCGACTACATCGCGCTGATCCCGAAACGCGCGGTCGCCGTGTAGGGGGCCGCCGCCCCTGCGCCAGGGCGTGGACATACGTTGACGAGGCCGTAGAATGTGGCGCCGGCCGCGCCGCAGAGACGCGCGGCGGAGCGCGAACAGTTTCTGCGTCATCTGCGGATACGGCGAACAGGACACGCGATGACCTCCAATGCTTCCACCGCCCGCACGCTGGCGTCCGCCCGCACGCTCGCCGCGCGCGCCGACGAGCTGGCGCGTGCCGCCATCGCGCGCGCGGCCGAGTTGACGCGCGGCGGCGCGGGCATCGACGAGCACCAGGTGGTGTGCGAGCGGCTGGCGCTGATCGTCACGGAAGCACGCGCGGCGGCGGCGCTCGTCGAGTACGCCGAGCGGCTTGCGTCGTCGGGACGCGCCGACGCGCTGAGCGAGGACGAGGCGCTGGCGTACGCCGCGGAGGTCGTGCACAAGATCGTTGGTATCGCGCAGGCGCACCCGGACGACTTCGCGGCCGCACCGGAGATCGACGACGCGACGCGCGCGCTCGTGCGCGAGGGGCTCGGCGATGCGCGGCTGTGCGCCATCGGCGAGCGCGTGATCGCGGCGCGCGGCGTCAACAACGTCGAGCTGGACGACGACGACGCGACGTCGACCCGCACCTTCACGCGCCAGTTCGCGAAGTCGGAGGTGCTGAAGGAAGAGGACGGCATCGCACTCGCCGACCGGATCCATCGCGACGACCTGCTCGTGCCGGACTCGCTGATCCGGCAGTTCGCCGAGCTCGGGTTCTTCGGCAGCTCGATCCCCGACACGTACGGCGGCACGGAGATGGGCTACCTGACGATGGTCGCGCTGACCGAGGAGCTGTCCGCGGCGTCGCTCATCGCGGGCAGCCTGCTCACGCGCTCCGAGATCCTGACGCGTGCGCTGCTCGAAGGCGGCACCGACCGCCAGAAACAGGCGTGGCTGCCGCGGCTCGCCGCCGGCGAGATCATGGTCGGCGTCTCGGTCACAGAGCCCGACGTCGGCTCGGACGTCGCAGCCGTGCAGTGCCGCGCGACGCCGGGCGAGCGCGGCGGGCGCAAGGGCTGGCTGATCAACGGCGCGAAGGCATGGTGCACCTTCGCCGGGCGCTCCAACGTGCTCGCGCTGCTCGCGCGGACGGACCCGGATGCGTCGAAGGGCTACGCCGGGCTGTCGCTCTTCATCGTGCCGAAGGAGCCGTTCCCCGGGCACCGGTTCGAGTACCGCCAGCCGGAGGGCGGCCTGCTGACCGGCGAGGCGATCCATACGCCCGGCTACCGCGGTATGCACTCCTACATCCTCAACTTCGAGGACTACTTCGTGCCGTCCGAGAACCTGGTGGGCGAGGAGCAGGGGCAGGGCCGCGGCTTCTACCTGACGCTCGGCGGCTTCGCCATCGGCCGCCTGCAGACGGCCGGCCGTGCCCTGGGCGTAGCGCAGGCGGCGCTCGAAAAAGCATGCGCGTACGTCACGCAGCGCGCGCAGTTCGGCCGCCCGATCGCCGAATACCAACTCACGCAGCACAAGGTCGGCGTCATGGCGACGCGGATCGCCGCGGCACGCCAGCTCACGTACAGCGTCGCGCGCGCGACGCAGCCGGGGGCGCGGGCGCCGCTCGGGCCCGCGATGGCGAAGCTGTTCGCTTCGGACATCGCCGTCTACGTGACGCAGGAGGCGCAGCTCCTGCACGGCGGCTGGGGCTACGCGGAGGAGGACCGCATCACGCGCTACGTCGCGGACGCGCAGGTGCTGCCGATCTTCGAGGGCGTGAAGGCGACGCTGGAGCTGAAGGTGATCGCGCGCGCGCTGGTTGCGCCTGGATCTGGAGGGTAGAGAGGCTCGACCACCGGTCGTGTTTCTGCTGTCTGCTGTCTGTCGCCGGCATCTGCCGCACGTGCCGGCGATTCTTCGGTGTGTGGTCAAACGGGGGAGGATCCACGCGTATGTACGTCTTGCAGAAAAAGAACCTGCTGGTTATCCCGCGCACGGAGCTGACGTATCCGGCGCACACGCTGAAGATGCACGAGAAGGCGGCGGCGGCTCCGGTCGACCACGTGATGCCGGACTTCGAGGACGCCTGCCCGTACGAGTTCAAGGGCGACGCCAGCCGTAAGGTGATGGTCGAGGCGCTGAACGGCATCGACTTCGGCAACAAGGTCATCGCCATCCGCCCGAACAACATCCGCTCGAAGTTCTTCCTGGGCGACATGCAGGCGATCATGCTCGGCGCGCCGGACCGCTTCCACGGCATCATCCTGCCGAAGACGAACGAGCCGGAGGACATCGTGCACCTCTCGCGCCTGCTCGACGCGCTCGAGGAGCAGGGCGGTTGGACGACGCACGTGCAGATTGAAGCGCTGATCGAGATGCCGCTCGCCGTCGTCAACGCGTACAAGATCGCGACGGCGTCGCCGCGCATGGCGGGCCTGATCTTCGGTATCGCCGACTTCAGCGCGAGCATGGGCGTGCGCGAGATGATCGACCACCAGAACCGCAACTTCCACTATGCCAAGCAGGCGACCGCCGTCGCCGCGAAGGCGGCGGGGTTGCACGCCATCGACAACGCCTACCTGCGGCTGGTCCGGCCCGACACGCCGCCGGCGGACGCC
>JAKAMA010000143.1 GCA_021813085.1 Chloroflexota bacterium
AGGCACCGGCACGCACGAGATCCTCGAGGCCGTCGTCGACCGCATCCCGCCGCCCGCCGCCGACGCCGCGAAGCCCCTGCGCGCGCTCATCTTCGACAGCAAGTACGACGCCTACAAGGGCGTCATCGCCTACCTGCGCGTCGTCGATGGCGCCATCAGCCCGCGCCGCAAGCTGCGGCTGATGTCCAGCGGCCTCGCCGTCGAGCCGCTCGAGGTCGGCGTCTTCCGCCCCGGCTTCGACCCCGTGCCCGAGCTGACCACCGGCGAGGTCGGGTACGTCGCGACCGGGCTCAAGAACGTCAAGGACTGCCGCGTCGGCGACACCCTCACCGACGACGCGAAGCCCGCCGCCCACGCGCTCCCCGGCTATCGCCCCGCCAAGCCGATGGTCTTCGCCGGCCTCTACCCGTCGCAGGCGAACGAGTACACGCTGCTCCGCGACGCGCTCGACAAGCTCCAGCTCAACGACGCCTCGCTCGTCTACGAGCCGGAGTCGAGCGTCGCCCTCGGCTTCGGCTTCCGCTGCGGCTTCCTGGGCCTCCTGCACATGGAGATCGTCCAGGAACGCCTCGAACGCGAGTACAACCTCAACCTGCTCGCGACGGCGCCGAGCGTCGAGTACCAGGTGACGAAGACGGACGGCCAGGAGATCGTCATCGACAACCCCGCCGAGCTGCCGCCGCCGCAGGAGATCGAGCAGATCCGCGAGCCCTGGATGGACATCTCGGTCGTCGTGCCCGACCGCTACATCGGCGCCGTCATGGAGCTGGTGACGGGCAACCGCGGCGAGTTCAAGCGCATGGAGTACCTCCAGCACAGCATCGTCCAGGCCGACGGCTCGCGGAAGGGCGAGGGGCGCGTCGTCATCGACTATCGCATCCCGCTGTCCGAGATCCTGGTCGACTTCTACGACCAGCTCAAGTCACGCACGCAGGGCTACGCCTCGCTCGACTACGCCTTCTCGAAGTACGAACCGGCGGCGCTCGTCAAGCTCGATATCCTCGTCAACGGAGAGCCCGTGGACGCGCTCTCGCTGATCACGCACCGCGAAGCCGCCGTCGCCCAGGGCCGCCAGCTCGTCGAGAAGCTCCGCTCGCTGATCCCGCGGCAGATGTTCGACGTGCCGGTGCAGGCCGCGATCGGCGGCCGCGTCATCGCCCGCGAGACGATCCGCGCGATGCGCAAGAACGTGCTGGCGAAGTGCTACGGCGGCGACGTCACCCGCAAGCGCAAGCTGCTGGAGAAGCAGGCCGAAGGCAAGCGCCGCATGAAGCGCGTCGGCAACGTCGACATCCCCCAGGAAGCCTTCATGGCCGTGCTACGGCTGGAAAAGTGAGCGTACCCTTCGCGATCATCTGTTGACCGCGCGGTCCACAAATGCGCGTACCAGCGGGTGCGGGCCCGCCGAGGCTGGGCGGAGCTGCGGCAGGAAGAGCGTGCCGATGAAGAACGCTGCGCCCGTCAGCTCGACCACGCGCGGGTCGCCGGCGCCGTCCCGGCCCGTGATGTGGAGTTCACTGCGCTCGAACAGCAGGCGGTAGCGTGGATTCAGGGCGTAGCTGCAGCCGAACTGTTCCTCGATCTCCGTCGCGCCGCAGATACCCGCGATGCGAGAGCCGGGATCGAGGCGCACCTTCATCGGGCCGCGCAGATGCGGGCCGCCCGCGGGGTCGGGCAGATCGCACGCCGCGCGCGTGATGAGCGCGTCCTCGGAGCTAGCGCCGTATTCGGCGTGCTGCGCGTCGGGCAGACCGAGCACGTTGCGGGCATGCTCTAACAGAGCATGTTGAAATCCGCCTCAGGTCGCGACGAAGGGCTTGCCCCGCTCGCGCGCAAAGCGGATGGCCTCGAGTGCGCCATCGAGACTGCGGTACGGGCTGCCGGGCGCCGCCCAGATCCCGTCGCACGCGGCGAGCATCTCCGTGCCCGCGGTCCTGAGCAACGGGGTCGGTACCCAGGCCACCTCGACCGTGACGCCGAGCGTGCGCGCCGCCTGCGCCAGTGCGTTGCCCGTCGCCACGTGCGTTGCCAGTGTGGGGTTGTAGTCGCCGACGATTGCGATGCGGGCCGTGGGCATGGTCGCCTCCAACGGTGGATGGTAACGCGTCGCCATCCCGCATCACCGGTGACATCAATCACCAGCGCTCGGCTGAGCGCGGCGTGCACAGTGCCACCCCGCGCTCGGCGCTCGCCGCCGGCACCCGCTACAATCGCGCGGGGTCGCTGCGTGCCCCTCGCGCCTCGTACCGGGCGAGCCCCCGCAGCCGCAACAGGGCGAAATTGCAGAGCGAACTCTCCGCCAGATACGAAATGCTCGACATAACGTGTTCGGATGGCAGCAGGTGGCAGCAAGTTCGGTCCGCTATCGGCCAACCCAGACGAGGCGTCCGCCGACGGTCCACCGGATGACCGCGCCATGACCCCCTTCGACCTCGGCCGCTTCCGCGCCGCGCTCCGCACCGATGCCTTCGGCCGCAACCTGATCTTCGAGCCCAGCGTCGGCTCGACGATGGACCTCGCGCGCGAAGCGGCAGGGCAGGGCGCGCCCGAGGGCACCCTCGCGCTCGCCGACGAGCAGACCGCCGGCCGCGGCCGCCTCGGCCGCTCGTGGCTGGCGCCGCCGGCGGTCAACCTGCTCTCGACGCTGCTCCTGCGTCCGCCCGCCGCCGCCCTCCGCCAGGTCGCGATGATCGCGCCGCTCGCCGTCTGCGACGCCGTCGAGGAATGCCACGGCCTGCGGCTCGACATCAAGTGGCCGAACGACGTGCAGGCGCACGGGAAGAAGCTCGCCGGCATCCTCATTGAGGTGCCTCACGCCCCGGCTCCCCGGACGGGCCGCACGGCCTCTCCGACAGGGGGAGAGGGGGAGAGCGTCGTGCTCGTCGGCGCCGGCATCAACGTCAACTTCGACCCGCGCCCGTACGAGGAGGTGCGCGACATCGCGACGAGCGTCGCCGTGGAGCTGGCCAGACGGCCCGTCCGGGCGCGCGAGGCCGGACGGCCCGTGCGGGCCGAGCGCGAGCCGCTGCTCGCCGCCTACCTCGCGCACTTCGAGCGCATGTACGCCGCCGCGAGGGCCGGCGCATCGATGCGCGACGCCTGGCGCGCGCGCCTCGTCACGCTCGGCAAGGAGGTGCGCGCCGCCTGGCCCGGCGGCAGCGCGGAGGGCATCGCGGAAGACGTCGACGAGGATGGCGCGCTGATCGTCCGCACGGCCGACGGCGCGCTCGTCACCGTCGAAGCGGGCGACGTCACGCTGCGGGGGGAGTAGTCATGCTGCCATCTGCTCTCCTGCCGTCCCGTCTGTCGTCCGTCGTCCGTCGTCTGTCGTCTGCCGTCTGCCGTCTGCCGTCTGTTGTCTGTTGTCTGTCGTCTGCCGCCTGTCGTCTGCCGCCTGCCGCCTGCCGCCTGCCGCCTGCTACCCGCTCCGTGTCCGTGGTTCTCGGTTCCCGGTTCCCGGTTCTCGGTTCTCGGTTCTTGGTTCTTGGTTCCTTGTTCTCCATCCTCTGGTAGAGTGTCGCCGGCCGCGGCGGACGCGTCTGCGGTGGAGGATGCTGTGATGCCCGGACAACGTTCGGTAGTGCTCGTCGCCGCGCTCGTGGCGCTGGCCGTCACGCTCGCGGCGTGCGGCGGCAGCAAGAGCGGCGCCAAGACCCCGGCGGCCGGCGCGACGCCAGCCGCTTCGGACGTCACGCCGGCCGCATCGGCGGCGCCACCCGGCGGCGGCACTGCGGGCGCGCTCGCCGCGCTCGGACAGAAGTTCGCCGCGAGCACCTTCAAGGCCACGTACACGCTGACGTCGAGCGGCGGCAGCCAGCCGCTCAACGGCGCGATGACCATGTACAAGCAGGGCGGCGACAAGTTCCGCTTCGATGTCACGTCGAAGCAGGGCGGCCAGGACGTCTCCCTGACGCTGATCGAGACGAAGGACGCCTCCGTCTTCTGCCTGCAGGATGCGGGCGAGCTGGCGCCAGTCCTCGGCGTCCAGGCGGGCAAGGGTGTCTGCTTCAAGAACGGAACGGCCAATGGCGCCACGCGCCTGACGGACATCATCAACACGTTCAAGGACCTGTCGGCGGGCGGCGCCGTCGTGACGGGCAAGAGCACCCGCACCATCGCCGGCCAGGCGGCGCAGTGCTTCCAGTACAAGAACAACGCCGCGGCCGAGACCGACGAGACGTGCTTCTCGGCCGATGGCGTGCTGCTCTACGACAGGACGCAGAGCACCGCCGACAAGACGACGATCGAGGCGACGCAGGTGCAGGGCGCCGTGCAGGCCAGCGATTTCAAGATCCCGTACGCCATCAAGCAGCTCCCGGACCTCGGCAACGCCACGCCCGCACCCTGACGCGCGGTCGCGCCGCCTGGGCAGTTCGTGATGACGCGGCTGGGCGCCACCTCCGCGGATGAAGGATTGGTTACCTGTTCACTCGTAGCGCGGGCCTTTTCCAGCCCGCGCGAGGCTGCGCGTCGCTGCGCCATGACGGGCCGCTACCGCGCCCCGGGGTTGGCGGACAGCGTCGGCGTTACCTGCGTCGGCGGCCCCGTCGGCACCGCGGCCGCCGTGCCCGCGTTCGCCCAGCCGCCACCCGCAGCGCCCGCACCCGACGTCGGACACGACACGGCGCCGTCGCTCGATACCGCGCACGACGGCGGCATCGGCGTCGGACACAGGGGCGCGGTCTGCGGCTCGATGCCGGACGGTGCGCCGGGCGGGGGCGCGATGCACGGTGTTGGCACGGGGCACACGGGCGCGACCTGCGGCTCGACGCCGGACGGTGCGCCGGGCGCGGGCACGCCGCACGGCGGCGGCATCGGACAGGCGTGCTCCACCGCCGGCGTCGCCGGCACTGGCTCGACGCACGGGAGCGGCGGCGGGCAGGCCGTCGCGACCTGCAGCTCGATGCCCGATGGTGCGCCTGGCTGTGGCAGATCGAGGATGCACGGTGGCGGCTCGGGACAGGGGGGCATCGGGTGCATCATGACCCGGACGCACGGCGGGCACGGCGGCACCGGCTGCACACCGCTCTCCGGAGTGCGCGTCGCCGGACGCAGCGGCGTCGCGCACCACGGCGGCCGGCAGGTCGTGCTGCCGCCGGCCGGGCCCTGCACGCAGATGTATGGCCCGGCGGGACGCGCGCCCGGATAACACTGCGCTGGCGGTAGAGAGTCCGCGCACACGGCGCCCGGCCGCGACGGCGCGGCGGTTGCGCAGGCGACCGCTTCTTCGCAGGTGAGTTCTGGCTGCGGCGTCGCATGCGAAGCCCCGGCCGCCGGCGTGGCCGTCGCCGTAGGGCCCGATGGACGCGCCGGCCGCGCGCCACCGCCCATCGCGAACGCCGCGATGCCGCCGGCCGCCGTGAGCACAGCCACCGCGGCCAGCGCCGCTGCGAGCTTCCGATTCCAGTGCCGCACGTCACACCCCCTTCGCCACCATCATCCTCCCGGACGCTCGCGGGGCGCGGAAAGTTCCCGATGCGCCACCTCCGGCTTCCGGTTGCGGCCCCGCCGTCGCATACTGTGCGCATGCCCGAGTGCCCCCCGTCCCGCCCCCGCGCGTCCGCCGCCGGCTGCGCCTGCCGGCCATACGGCCCGTCCGGGACGGCCCGCCTGGGGTGTGCGGGCGTCCGCCGTGGCCCTGATCGGAGGCACGGGGCAGTGTGCTGAGTGCGCGGACCGGTGCCGCTGTCGCCATTGTGCTGTCGATCGTCGCGCTCGCGGTCGGCCTCGCGGCGCTGATGCAGGACGTGCGAGGCGGCGGGCCGGCGCACGGCCGCCTGGTGCAGACGCGCATCACGAATCAGCTCACCGGCGACCCGGTGCGGTTCGCGCTGGACCACTTCTACATGAGTCCCGACGGCCGCGGGCACGTAGTCGCGCTGTACGAGTACCCGCCGGGCTTCTTCGGCCACACGCGCGGGTGCCCGCTCGTCTGGCAGGGCGACGCGGTGGTGGTGGCCGGGGCGAAGACCTATCGCGGGCTCTTCACCGACCCGTGCAGCGGCGCCCACTTCGACCGCTCCGGCACGCTCGTCAACGGGCCCGCCGACCGTGACCTCGACCGCTTCCCGATGACGCCGGAGCCCGACGGGATGCTCGTCGACACGCGCACGCTGCTCTGCGGCGATAATCTTCCGAACCACGCCGCGGACGTGACGCCGACGCCGACGCCCGCAATGCCCGCGCGTTGCCCGCTCGCCTCGGCCGACGGACCATAGACCATGGCGGTGCGCTTCCGACTGGCTCGGACATGGCTCAGGTCCCGATTGGACGCCGAAGATGAAGGATCGAGGGCTGACCGCCGCGTGTCCTACTGCCGAGGATCCGCTACCAGCCCGCGCTCGCGATGGGCGATCTCCCAGTCGCCCCAGCGATTGATGACATGCCGCAGCGGCCCCAGCTTGCGCGGCAGGTCGGGGTACGTGATCTCGCCGCGGATGATCTCGGTCATGTAACGCCAGAAGGCGCCGTTGTGCTTCAGCATCAGCACGGAGAACGAGGGCAGCCGTTGCAGGATCGCCTGCAGCCGCCGCGAG
>JAKAMA010000144.1 GCA_021813085.1 Chloroflexota bacterium
GACGACCTGCGCGTCCTGCAGGCCGCCCAGGCTCAGATTGATGACACGCGCCCCGTTGTGCGCAGCGTAGAGGATGCCGCGCGCCGTCGCGACGGAGTCGCCTTCGCCGTGACAATCGAGCACCTTCACCGCCATTACGCGGACGTTCCGTGCGACGCCCACCATGCCCGTGTTGTTCGCCGCCGCCGCGATCACCCCCGCAACGAAGGTGCCGTGGCCGATGTCGTCGTTGACGTAGCCGTTCGCCGCATTCTGGCAGCCAGGAGAACTGTCGCTGACGAACGAGCAGCCGTTGACGTCGTCAACGCAGCCATTGCCATCATCATCGATGCCGTTGTTTGGGATCTCGCGTGGGTTCACCCACAGATTGGGCTGCAGGTTCGGGTGCCGCAGGTCGATGCCCGTGTCCACCACGGCCACGACGATGTTGGGCTGCCCCTTTTCGATATCCCAGGCTGCCGGGGCCTGCTCGGCCGCCAGGTACGGATACTGCTCACCGAACAGCGGATCTGACGGCATGTCAGCCGCAGTCACGCGCACGACCGGCTCCGCGTAGCGCACGCCAGGGATGCCCCTCAGGCGCCGCACCGCCCCGGCCGTATCTCGCCCGGCCACGCCGACTTCGACCGCATGCAGGTCGCCGAGTTGGCTCCGGACCGTGAAGCCCTGCGAGCGCAGGCGCGGCACGACCTGCGCAAAGGATGCCCCGCGATCCAGGGTCACCACGAGAAGATGGGAGTCGACGGATCCACCGGCAACATGGGCCACGACGCCCCCGCTCGCCGCGAACATCAGGATAATGACGCCAATCGGCAACATCTTGAACACATGCGTCCCTTTCATCTTGAACGCCAACGTTCGCAGGAGTATGATAGCGCTCATCTCGTCTATGAGGGGGAGGTTAGCCATGCTGGAACGAAGCCCTTTCTCACGTGTGAGGCACGGCAAGCGGGTCGCCACGGTCTGTGTTCTGGCCCTTGCGGCCGTGCTCGCGGTGGGAGCACGCTGCATTGACCGGACCCACACCTACGTCGATAGCGACGGGTACACGCACATCACGGGTGAGATGGTCAATGACACGAGTGTGCAGGGCGTCCAGGTGATGCTCCGTGGCACCCTGTTCGACGCCCAGGGGCGCGTGGTCGCGCAGAAAGATGCGCCGACGTGCCCTCCGGATACCCAGCCCAACCAGCAGACCGTGTTCGACATTCGCTTCGACAATCCGAATGTCCCCCCGTGGACAACCTTTGACGTGCGCGCAATCTCTGGCAAGACGTTGCCGGCGCCGTTGCCCTCGCCACAAGTGGTCCTCTTCTTTGCTGATGCCGCGCGCTTCGTGGGCCTGCCGCCGCTCCCCGGCGTTGGAATCACGGACAAGGATGTCATTCTTGGGTTCAACGTCCGGAATCAGTCGGCCCAAACCTACAACGGCATTCAGGGCTGTGCAGCCGTCTATGACCAGGCAGGCAACGTGACCTTCGTCACGAGTTCCGAAATCGTGCAACGGGACGCGAGTGGCAACGTGGGGCCAGCCGTGCTCGATAATACGGGCCCTGCAACCGTGTTCATGATCGCCAAGAACGTCCCGCCTGGTCCCGTCCAGGTGCGGGCCTGGCTCTGGTTCGGTCCGAAAGGGGCGCCGACCTCCCAGTACCAGTTTGTGGCCACCAACCTGATCACCATACAGACCATCACGGGTCCCTGACGTCTGACGTCCACTGTCACCGCCCTCGTGGCATCGCCGGCCCGCCGGGCGCTCGTCGCTGCCACACAGCTTCAGCGCGAGAAGTCGCGGTGCTGCGGAGACCGAGCGCTACCATCTGCTCGCGTCGGGCATGACCACGCCCTCGCCCGTCGCGGGATGGGCTGCTAGGATCCGAACCGTTGCGGCCGGACCGGACGCGTGCGAGGAGACGAGAATGAGCGTGCTGGTGGACAAGGACACGCGGGTGCTGGTGCAGGGCATCACCGGCAAGGAAGGCAGCTTCCAGACGCGGCGCTGCATCGAGTACGGGACAAAGGTGGTGGCGGGCGTGACGCCGGGGCGCGGCGGCGAGACGGCCGAGGGCGTGCCGGTGTTCAACACGGTGTCGCAGGCGGTGCGCGAGACGGGCGCCGGCTGCGCGCTGATCTTCGTGCCGCCGCCGTTCGCCGCCGACGCGATCCTGGAAGCGGCGGACGCGGGCATGCCGCTGGCGGTGTGCATCACCGAGGGCATCCCGACGATGGACATGCTGAAGGTGAAGCGCGCGCTCGACGGCGGCGCGACGCGGCTCATCGGGCCGAACTGCCCGGGCGTCATCACGGCGGGCGAGTGCCGCGTGGGGATCATGCCGGGAAACGTCTTCTCGATGGGCAGCGTCGGTGTGATCTCGCGCAGCGGGACGCTGGTGTACGAGGCCGTGGACCAGCTCACGCGGCGCGGCATCGGCCAGTCAACCTGCATCGGCGTCGGCGGCGACCCGATCATCGGCACGAACCAGCGGCAGGCGCTCGAGCTGCTGAACGATGACCCCGACACGGCGGCGGTGGTGCTGATCGGCGAGATCGGCGGCAGCGCGGAGCAGGAGGCGGCGGCGTACATCAAGCGGCAGATGCGGAAGCCGGTGATCGCGTTCATCGCCGGGTCGACGGCGCCGCCGGGACGGCGGATGGGCCACGCGGGCGCGATCATCAGCGGGGACAGCGGCACAGCGGCGGCGAAGAAGGCCGCGCTGGCGGATGCGGGCGTCGTGATCAGCGAGTCGCCGGCGGAGATCGGGGCGACGGCGGAGCGGGTGCTGCGGGAGCGCGGGCTGCTGTAGGGCGGGGAGCCAGAACGGCGGACGCCGCGGAACAGGCAGGACAGCTAACAGCAAACAGCGAACAGCAAACAGCAAACAGCAAACAGCAAACAGCAAACAGCAGACAACAGACAACAGAGACAGACAGCAGAAGACACAGACGACAGACAAACGGGGGCCTGGATGCCTGCGGCCGCGCTGGCACTGTTGCTCGTCGCGGCGGTGGCGCACGCGAGCTGGAACTACCTGGCGAAGGGCGCGACGGGCAGCGTGGCGTTCACGTTCGCGTTCACGGCGCTCGCCCAGGTGCTCTACCTGCCGTTGGCGGTCGCGGCGTTTTGGTGGACGGGCCAGTCGCTGGGGCCGCAGGTCTGGCTCTGGGTCGGCGTGTCCGGCGCGCTGAACGTGCTCTACTTCGTGGTGCTGATCGAGGGCTACCAGACGGGCGACCTCTCGCTCGTCTACCCGCTGGCGCGCGGCACAGGGCCGGCGCTCGCCGTCGCGGGCGCGGTCGTGTTGCTCGGCGAGCGGCCGTCGGGGCTCGCGCTGGCCGGCGCCGGGCTGGTCGTCGTGGGCATCCTGACGATGTCGCTCTCGCCGCATGCGCTGTCCGGTGCGCACGCCGGGCGCTCGATCGGCTTCGCGCTGGTCGCCGGCCTGTGCATCGCTGCGTACACGTTGTGGGACAACAAGGGTGTCACGTTCGTGACGCCGGTGCTGTACAACTACGGGCTCGACCTGTCGCGGGCGGTGCTGCTGGCGCCCGTGGTGCTGGCGACGGAGAGCGGGAGGGCGTCGGTCGTCTCGGTGTTCCGGGAGCAGCGGCGGGCGGTGTTCGGCGTGGCGCTGCTCAGCCCCGGCGCCTACATCCTCGTCCTCGCGGCGCTGACGCTGGCGCCCGTAGCGTACGTCGCCCCGGCGCGCGAGATCAGCATCCTCTTCGGCGCGGTCCTCGGGCTGCGGCTGCTCGGTGAGCGCGACGCCCCGCGCCGGCTCCTCGGCGCCGCGGCGATCGTCGCGGGGATCTTCGCGCTGGCGCTGGGGTGAGGGAGTTCATAGTTCATAGTTCTTAGTTCATAGTTAACAGTTCATGGTTCGTGATTCTGCGGCTACACTTGGACGCGATGGATGACAGCACGTTGTCACGGACGCTGGCGGAGATGCGGGACGGGCGGCAGGCGCTGGTGGCGGCGATCGCGCTGCTCCGCGAGGGAGACCTCGAACGCGCCCGGCCGGGCGGCTGGGCGGTGCGCCGCATCCTCGCGCACGTCGCCGAGTCCGAGCATGCCTACGCGCGACTGCTCGCGCAGATGACCGGTCGCCCAGCGCCCGATGTTTCGGTGGTGGAGGCCGCAACGGCCACGGCGGCGATCGCGCAACTCGACCGGACGCGCGCGGCGGTGCATGCGATGATCGAGGGCATCGACGGCGCGACGCTGTACCGGCTGGTGCGCTTCGGGCACGAAGAGTACAGCCCGCTGAGCGTGCTGGAGAACGTCGCCGCGCACGACCGGGAGCATCGCGCCCAGCTGGCGCAGGTGCTGGCACCGCCGCCAGCGGCGCCCGGAGCGCGCGACGGCGCGGCTGCCGCGGACGTCGATGTGCGCGCGGCGGCCGCGGCGGACGTGCCACGCCTGACCGAGATCTACAACCACTACGTCGTGCACACGCCGATCACGTTCGATCTCGAACCCTTCTCGATCGAGCAGCGGATGGCGTGGTTCGCGCAGCACGGCGAGAGCGGCCCGCACCGCCTGCTGGTCGCCATCCGCGCCGGCGAGGTCGTCGGCTTCGCCGGCACCGGCCAGTTTCGGGCGAAGCGCGCCTACGACACGACCGTGGAGACGACGGTCTACTGCGCGCCGGACGCGACGGGCCGCGGCATCGGGCGGCGGCTCTACGCCGCGCTGTTCGAGGCGCTGCGCGGCGAGGACGTGCACATGGCGGTCGCCGGCATCACGCTGCCGAACGATGCGTCGTGCGCGCTGCACGAGCGCTTCGGGTTCACGCGCGCCGGCGTCCTGCGCGAGGTCGGACGAAAGTTCGGGCGCTACTGGGACGTCGCGTGGTACGAGCGGCGGCTTGAGTGAAGGAATCTCGCGCACGCTCCCGGGGAGACAGCGGATCCGCCGCTCCGGCGCTACGGCGACGCTCCAGCGGCGCGCTCGGGCGCCGCTTCGGCCGCCGGACGTGGTTGGCGCCGTCCGCCCCAGGAGAACACTTCGGCGAGGCTGATCCGGAGCCACCACATGGCGGCGAAGCCCATGACCGTGATCCAGAAGATGTTGAAGACGTGGGCGGCGATCGCGAAGCCACCGGCGATGCCGGCGTTGATGCCCAGCGCCTTCAGCGTCTCCGTGACCGCGACCTCGTAGGCGCCGATGTTCGACGGCGCGACCGGGAGCGAGCTGATCATGTTCGCGACCACCATGACGAGCAGCCAGGCGGGGAACGACAGGTCGATGCCGAAGGCGATGCCGAAGAGCATGAACATGACGGCCTCGATCAGCCAGATCGCGAACGACAGCGCGATGGCCGGCACCGCGAGGCGCAGCTCCTTGAAGACGGCGAGGCCGTCGATGAAGTGCGGCACGGCTGTCTCGATGAACCGCTGGGCGCGCGCCGGGAGCCGGCCCAGCAGCGCGCCGCACGTCCAGTCGTCCTCCAGCTCGATGTGCGACAGCGGCACCACGGCGATGAGGGAGCCGGAGACGAGCCCCAGCAGCCCCCAGAACACGCCCGTCGGAAAGCCGTGGACGTCGACGAGCCCGAGGCCGATCAGGCCCAGCGCGGTCATCGCCATGCCGTCGAGGAGCGATTCGGTGGCAAACACCGTCGCGGCGAGGCGGGCGCGGCTGGCGCCATAGCGCTCCGCTGGCACCTGCACGCGGATCAGGTCGCCGATGCGCGCCGGCACGACGTTGTTCGCCAGGTTCGAGACGAGCAGGACGGCGAAGAGCGGGCGCAGCGGCGGCACCTCCTCGAACTGCGACATCATCAGCCGCCAGCGGCGCGCCACGAGAAACTTGGCCAGGCTGAACAGCGCCAGCGCCGGGATGACGTAGAGGTAGTTCGCCGTCCGCAGCGCCGTCGCCGCGCGCTCGAGGTCGATGCGCCAGAGCAGGAACCCGACCAGCGCGAGGCTCAGCGCCAGCCGGACCATCGACCGCGTGTTGAAGAGGCGAGACATCACTCCACCGTACCTTGCCGGAACGGTACCATAGTGAGCGCGGGCGCTCGGCGAGCGCGCGCATCGGCGTGGCGCGGGGCCGGGCGCCGGTCTTGCGTCTACTGCCATAGTCACTGAGAATAGCTGCGATAGACGCGGCACTCAGAACTGCGGGTGCGGAGGGGGATGCTATGGTCACTGCCACGAAGGTCAACGCAGAGCGCGTGTACTACAACTACGAGGGCAAGTTGCCGCCGGTGACGCTCGATCCGGAGCCGGTGACGCCGCCGCCGGCGCAGGACGGCCTGCCGAAGCTGATCACGGACACCACGCTCCGCGACGGCGCGCAGGACAGCCGCTTCGCGATCTTCCCGCCCGACGTGCGGCTGCGATACTACGACCTGCTGCACCGCCTCGACAACGACACCGGCGCGGTCTACGCGGTCGAGGCGTTCATCTACCAGAAGCGGGACGTCTGGACGATCGAGAAGCTGCTGGCGCGCGGGTACGCGTGGCCGCGCGTGACGACGTGGACGCGGGCAACGCCGAAGGACGTCAACCTGCTGGTGGA
>JAKAMA010000145.1 GCA_021813085.1 Chloroflexota bacterium
CTGCCGGCGGACGCCGTCATCACGCGCATCGTGCGCGGGGGCGAGGTGATCATCCCGCGCGGCTCCGTGCGGGTCGAGCCGGGTGACCGCCTCGCGGTCCTCGTTGCGGCGGGTGCGGCCGGCGAGGTGCGTGGACGGTTCCGGGACTGTGCGGTGAAGGTGGTCGCGTAGTAGGCTACGTCCGCACCGTCGGAAGGCGGCGGGCGTGGCACGCACGGGAGGCGAGCGGATGCGGCTGGACGGCCGGGTAGCGATCGTCGTAGGGGGCGGTCAGACGCCCGGTGACACCATCGGCAACGGCCGGGCGACGGCCATCCTCTTCGCCCGCGAGGGCGCGCACGTCCTCGTCGCGGACCGTGACCTCGCCTCGGCCGAGGAGACGCGCGCGATGATCGCGGGGGAAGGCGGCCGCAGCGACACCATCGAGATCGACGTCACGCGCGAGGATGACTGCCGCCGTCTCGCCGAGGCATGCGTCGAGCGGCACGGCCGCATCGATATCCTCCACAACAACGTCGGCATCGGCACGGGGGACGCCGGCGTGCAGCACATCGAGCTGGAGACGTTCGAGCGGATCTTCCGCGTCAACCTGGAGGGACCCCTGCTCACCTGCAAGCACGTGCTGCCGGTGATGCGCGCGCAGGGGTCCGGCGTCATCATCAACATCTCGTCGATGGCGTCGGTCGCCGCCGCGACGGGCATCGTCGCGTACAAGACGTCGAAGGCGGCCCTGAACGCGCTCACGCAGACGCTGGCGATGGCGAACGCGCGCCACGGCATCCGCGTCAACGCCATCCTGCCGGGGCTGATCAACACGCCGATGGCGATCGAGGGCATCAGCGCGGCGCGCGGCATCACGAAGGAGCAACTCATCGCCGAGCGGGACCGGCAGGTGCCGATGGGCAAGATGGGCTCCGCGTGGGACGTGGCGAAGGCCGCCGTCTTCCTCGCGTCCGACGACGCCGCCTTCATCACCGGCGTGCTCCTGCCGGTCGATGGCGGCCAGAGCGTCCGCGTGGGCTGAGCGCGGCCCGCGTGTTGTGCGCGTTCGAGGCGGCTGCACGGCGCCGCTTGTGCGCGCGCCGCGCCGGCACAGACGCCTGCTGACCGCGGAAGGGGGCCGGACACGCCCCCGGCCCCCCTTCTTTCCCCCGCTTCGCGCGTCCGTCCCTCCTGCCGCTACCCGCGCTTGCGGATGTACAAGGCGCCCCCGCCCAGAACCGCTACCCCGAGGATCATCGCGCCGAGGATGCCGGCCCAGGCGACCATCGGCAGACCCGAGTCCCCTGCGGGCGCCGTCGCCGACAGCGACGGGGCACCGCCGGACGGGACTTCCGCGACGCCGCCGACGGATGCCGGCGAGAAGACGATGAAGGCATCGGTGGGCACCGGCGCGATCGGCGCAGAGGCGGTGATGGTGCCACCCGGCGACGGGCAGGTGAGCTTGTACTTCGCGCCCAGCACGAGCGTTGGAGTCGGGATGGTGTAGGTGGTGCTGGGACCGGCATCGCACGTGTACGTGAAGGACGCATCGTCCGGTAGTGACGCCACGAGCATCGTGCCGCTGTTCTGGGGGCTGGCATTGCTGACGCCCGCGATACTCCCCTGGACCACGCCGCCCACGGTCAGGTCGATCGTGGTCGTAGTCACGGTGTGCCCATTTGCTCTGAGCGTGGCCGTGACAACAGGATTGGCGGCCACCGCCCTGCCGCCGCCTGACAGCACCGCGACCGCCAGGGCCGCGGCGACGAAGATACAGCCGATTCGATAAGCCATAGTCTCCCCCCTCCTCTATTCGGGCGGCGCATCTTCACGGAAGCGGCGCCCGTGCGCGAGATGACAGGACGGCGTGCCGTGCCGGACCCGCAGATACCGCTCCTGCTGCCCGGCGGGGGAGGGGCAGGACATCCCGCGCGCCACGCATCGCGGTCTCAACGCGCGGCGAGCAACCGCTGCTCGGGCATGGCCAGCAGTGCCCGCGCAGCCGCCTGTGGGACGCGGCCGCATCGTCACCCGGCGCGCACGTCCCGCGCATCCGGAGAATTGATGAACATTTGTAGGCTCTCATGGCTGACAACCGGGGCCGCTATGCGTAGAATTGTGTATCGCCCAATGCGCCGGGCCCACGGGGGAGCCCGGCTTCCCGCCGCATCTGCCCTGAGCGTCAGGTAGTCCCGTGGCGAGGACGCCGACCATGAGCGCGAGACCGCCCGCGCGCCCCGGCCGCTACCGCAGCCGACTCGTCGGCCGCGGCCGCGAAGTGGCGCGCCTCCAGGCCGCCCTCGACGGCGCCGCCGCCGGCCGCGGCTCGGTCGTCCTCATCGAAGGTGAGCCCGGCATCGGCAAGACCCGCCTCGCCCACGAGGTCATCGCGCGGGCTGCGCGGCGCGGCTTCCGGGCGCTCGAGGGCTCCTGCCTTGTCACGACCAGCGGCCTGCCGTTCGCCCCGCTGCACGACGCGCTGGGCCGGCGTACCCGGGACGCGCCGGCGCCCGCTCTCCCAGCCGCTGCGTCGGTGGGTGACGCATACGAGCGGCGCCGCGCTCTTGCCGAGTTTCTCGTTGGGCTGGGCGAGACGATGCCCGTGCTGCTCGTACTCGAGGACCTCCAGTGGGGTGACCGCGACACCGTGGCGCTGCTCCCTCTCCTGGCCCGCGCCGTGCGCGACGCCCGCTGCCTGGTGGTCGGCACCTACCGGGCCGCCGAGCTCGTCGACGGCCATCCGCTCGCCGAAGCGGCTGCTGACCTCCATCGCGCGCGGCTCGCGACGCGGCTCCATCTGCCGCCGCTCACCGCGGCCGAGACGCACGAGCTGGCAACGCGCATCCTCCCGGCGGAACCTGCGTCGGCGGCCACCCGCGAGCTGCATCGTCGCACCGGCGGCGTCCCCTTCTTCGTCGAGGAGATCCTCCTGAACCTGGTCGAGCGCGGAGAGGCGTTGCCGGATCCTGCTGCCCCCGACGGGGCCGGACCGCCGCCCCCGATTCCCGAAGGGGTCAGCGAGGCCGTTGCCGCCCGCCTCGGGCGCCTCAGTGCCCGTGCCCGCCAGACGCTGGAGCTCGCCTCGGTCCTCGGACAGCGCCTCGATCTCGGACGATTCCTCGCCACACAACCCGACCTGCAGCCGGCCGCCCTGCTCTCACTGCTCGATGAGGCGATCGCTGCGCGGGTGCTCGTCGAGCTCCCGCAGCCTGACGATGCCCGCGCGTACGGCTTCGTCCATGACCTCATGCGCGAAGTGCTGTACGCCGGCATCGCGCCGGGCCGGCGCGCGCAACTGCACCGGCGGGTGGCCGACGCGCTCTCGCGTCCTGGCATCGACGGCGCGCATGCCGCCGAGGTCTGCCATCACCTGCTGCTGGCCGGGCCACTGGCGACGCGCGGCGAGGTCCTTGGCGCCGCCTGGGCCGCCGCATGCCACGCGATGGAGGTCCATGCCTTCGACTCCGCGGCTGCCCATCTCCGCACGGCCGCCGGTTACGCCGCTCCCGGCGACGACCCGTCTCCAGCCAGCATCTCCCGCCACCTCGCCCGGGCACTCGCCGCATCCGGCGACCTGACGCGCGCCGTCCCCGAGTATGACCGCGCCCTCGCCCTGCTGGCGCCCGATGCCGACGCCGATGAACGCGCCCGGCTGCGGCTGGAGGTCGCGCGCGAGCTGCGGCGCGTCTCCCTCGATACGGATGCGATGCGCTATCTCGAGCAGGCGCTCGCCGATGCCCAGGCGGGCCTGCCGACGCCACGCGCCAGCGCCGGCACCGCCATCTCGGTACAGGTCGAGCTCGCTCGCTGCCTGCTCTGGACGGGCCGCTTCGATGAAGGCGGCCGGCTCGCCGGGGCCGCCCTCGCCGCTTCGGAGGCGATCGAGGATCCCGGCATCCGCGCCCGCGCCCGCTACGCGCACGCGGACTGGTGCGGACGCTCGGGCGACTTCCGCTCGGCCGCGCACCAGGCCGACGACGCCGCGCAGCTCGCGCTCGAGGCCGGCGACCCGCGCTCCGCCGGGGCTGCCCTGGTCTCCGCCGCGACCTGGTACCTGCAGTTGCAGGAGGTGGAAGAAGGCATGAGCCGCGCCGGCCGCGCCATCGAACTCGCCGGGCCGTGCCGGGACCTCACGACGCTGACGGAGGCGCGGAGCCTGCGGGCGCTCGTCCACGGGATGCGGGGGCAGTGGGCGGAGTGCGACGCCGAACTTGCCGCGGGAAGGGACGCGGCTGCCGGTCTGCGGCGGCTGCCGCACCTGGCCGTGTACCTCACCTTCGTCGACTGGCAACGGACGTTGTGGTGCGGCAGCGACGACGACGTCGCCGCGCTCGAGGCCGCGCTGCCGGCGGCACCCCTGCCACCGGTGTACGAGCTGGTGCGCTCGTTCTTCCTCTGCAGACTGTACGTGCGCAACGGCGACGTCGAAGCCGCCCGCGCCGCGCTCGCGCCATCGCTCCGGCTCCTCCCTGCCGCGCCGCCTCCCGGGCTGGTCGATGGCTGGATCATGGGCGTCTCCCAGGTCCTCGGCGGACTGTGCGATGTCGGCGACCGCGCCGCTGCCGCGGAGTGGGCGGGGCGCCTGGAGCCGTACGGCGCCCTGATCGTGCCGTTTGCCTCGCCGGCGCTCGAGCTTGGACGCGCCGCCGGCCTCAACGGCCGCTGGGACGCGTCGCTCACCTGGCTTGCCCGCGCGCAGCAGTCGGCCAGCGTCCATCACGCGGCACCCTACGCCGCACTGGCGGCCTGTGAGATTGGCCTGGTCTACCGTCGCCGAGGCGCCGCCGGCGACGACGCCGCCTCCCGGCAGTACCTGCGCGAGGCGATGCGCGTCTTTGGCCGCCTCGGCATGCGCTGGCATGAGCAGCGCGCCGCCGAAGCGATCGAAGCGCCGGTATCCGCGATGGCGGGGAGCCCGCTCAGTCCCCGTGAGACGGAGATCCTGCGCCTCGTCGCCGGCGGCAACACGAATCGGGCGATTGCCGATGCGCTCGTCCTGTCAGAGCGGACCGTGGCCACGCACATCGCGCACATCTTCGGGAAGATCAGCGTCGACAACCGCGCCGCTGCGACGGCCTGGGCCTTCCGCTCGGGGCTGATCGGGGAGTAGGGTCCTCCGGGACGCGGCCACGTCCATGCCGAGGACCGGCCCGCGGGGAGCCGGTCCCAGATTCAGATGATGGAGGCGACGACCGGATTCGAACCGGTGCCGGGGGTCGCGCGCTGACGGCGGCGGGGCCGCAGGCACCGGCCGCGGCGAACGGCGGCACCGCCGGCCGCGCGCCGGCTGCGGGTGACGGGATCTTCCTGAGCATGGACAGCGCCGGACTGAACCGGGCGCCTGCGGCTCAGGGCCGCGCGCGTCGGATACGCTGTCCCCGGACATCGGGTCCAGCAACGACGTACCGCGGGAGCCTGACGCCGTGACGACCGCTCGCAACCCATTGGTGTGGCTCCTCGACCGACGGGCCGCGCGGCGGCTCCGCTCCAGCTTCGTCTGGGTCACGCCGCAGCTCGTCCAGGGCCCGCACTTCGCGAGCAGGCATGCCCGTCTGATCGCGGCGATGGGGATCGAAAGCGTGCTCGACCTCCGCGCCGAGGGCGAGCATGACCCGGCGCGGCTCGACGCCGCGCGGCTCCGCCACCACCGGCTGCCCATGGAGGAGTTCGCGCCGCCGACGCTCGCCCAGATCACCGACGGCACGGCGTGGGCCCTCGGCGAGATGGCCGCCGGGCGCGCTGTCCTCGTGCACTGCCGGCTGGGGATGAGCAGAAGCGTCTGCATGGCCTGTGCCATCCTCATCGCGGAAGGACACAGCTTCGAGGCGGCGCTCCGGACCGTGCGTGCGGTACGCCCGTCCGCACGCCTGACGTCGGATCAGTTGGACTGTCTCGCGAAGTTCGCCGACCACGGCGCGGCGGACGCATGACGCGATGAGACAGCTCCTCGCGGTCTGCTCCGCTACCGGCGCCGCACCGCCGTCACCTGCAGCTTGTTGCCCCAGCGGCCGAGCGCCGCGTCGGTGAGCCGCACGGCCGACCGATAGGCGACATCACCAACCGGCCGCGACGCCAACCGCATCAGCGTCCCAGGCTCGTGCTTGTAGTACAGCAGGTAGCGCTGGGTGCGCGCGCTGAATCCGAGCGCGCGCAGCTCTTCGCGCACGAGTTCAGGTCGCAGACGCGCCACGCGGTTGCCCGCATCCTCGCGGTTCGTCGCGATGCCGAGCCGGACGGCGAGCTGGGTGCCCGCCGCGTCGGCGGGCTCGTTGATGCTGACCGCGCACGAGGCGACGCGCGCAAGCTCCCGCACGCCGACGAGCGGGTCTTCGAGGTGGTGCAGGCCGTCGTGCACGTACGAGACGTCGGCCGCGCCCGTCCTGACGGGCAGATGCTCGACATCGCCCACGACCGTGAGGTAGTCGAGACCGAACCGCCGTGCCCGCTCCCGCGCCCGGCGCGCGCAGC
>JAKAMA010000146.1 GCA_021813085.1 Chloroflexota bacterium
TACTTCGGCCGTCCGGACGCTGTGCGCGACGCGCTCGGCCGCCGCAACGAGCCGATGGAGCGCGCGTTCGCCGACGGGACGGCGGAGGCGATCGTGCGGCGCAACCGGACGCTGATGGACCTGCGGGCGCCGTCGCCGTGCTGGGACGAGCTGGCGCAGGCGACGCGCCGCGGCACCTACGACGACGCGGCGTTCGCGGCGTGGCTCGGCGAACAGCGCATCCCGTCGCTGGACGGGAAGCTGCTGCGGGCGCAGGCGGGGGCGCTGGCGCCGTAGGCGGGCACGGGCCGCCTCGCGCCGCCGCCCTAGCGGGCGAGCAGGTCCTCGAGCTCGGCGAGCAGCCGCTGGCCCTCCGGGGCCGCGAAGACCGCCCGAGCCGGCTCCAGCGCCTCGATGAGCCAGGCCGCCACGCCTTCCTTCAGGTCCGCCGGGTGCAGCGCGCCGGAGCGGTACGCCTCGTCGACCTCCTCCGGCGCCGTGAAGCGCAGGCCACCACCGTGCTCGGGCGTCCGGGCGATGCGGAACTCGCCGTCGCGCGGGAAGACGAGCTTTCGCACCCAGTCGAGCATCGGATTGAAGGTCAGCGAGTCCGGCGGGCAGAACGCCTTGCGCACCTTCGCGCGGATCTCCTCGGGCGAGTCGTGGATGAAGATGGCCGTGTTCCGCTCGGACTTGCTCATCTTCATCGACGCCCAGAAGTCGGTCAGGGCCGTCTCCGGGGGCGGCCAGATCGCGGGCTTCTTCATGCCCAGGAGCAACGGATGGTGGACCGTCACCGGCTTCACCTGCGCCCCCCGCGCGTCGCGCAGCGGCGAGACACGCATCTTCGCCGCGACATCGCGCGCGACGACGTGCGCCTTCCGCTGGTCGATGCCGGCGTGCGCCAGGTTAATCCCCATCGAGAAGATGTCGGCGACCTGCATCGGCGGGTAGATCAACTTCGCGAAGTCGACCGACTCGCCCTCCTTGCGGCCCAGGATCGTGATACTGCGCTGGATGCGCGCCAGCGTCGTGTTCTTGCTGACGTCGATGAGGGTCGCCCAGTAGTCGTCGTTCTGGTGGTACAGCTCGCTCGCCAGCACGAACTCCAGCTTCGAGGGGTCGCCGCCCACCGCCAGGAAGGTCGCCCGGAACCCCTCGCGGAAGTAGCCCATGGCGACGCGCCGGATCGTCTCCCGGTCGCCTCCGAGCTTGTCGTTGATCCACGTGTGCCAGTCGGCCAGGAAGATCGTGCTGTGCGCGCCCGCCTCGACGAAATCGCGCACCTTCGACATGCACACCATGCTGCCGATGTGGATCTTCCCCGAGATCTCGAAGCCGATGTAGTGCCGCAGCGGCGTGTCCGTTGCCAGCAGATGTACGAGGTCCTCGCGCGTCAGCACCTCTTCCAGGTTGCGGGTGATCAGCTCGAGTCGGTCGGTCACGGCGGCTCCCGGCGGTACGCGCTTCGGCCTGGCGCTACACCCTATCAGAATCGGATGTTGGAGGTTAGCTGTTGGAAGGCGGCGCACCGATGCGCTGTCAGGCATTCCGCTGCCCGCCGCCCGCCAGCGCCGCGACGGCACTACACTTGTCCCGGCACTGATCAGGGAGAGCGACGATGAAGCGAGCAGTGGTCCTGGGCGGCGGCGGCAACGTCGGCATCGCGTGGGAGCTCGGAGTGCTGGCGGCGCTTGCGGAGGGCGGCATCGACGCGCGCGAGGCGGACCTCGTGGTCGGCACGTCGGCGGGGTCGGTCGTGGGGGCCCAGATCGGGCACGGGCGGGACCCGCGCGCGCTGCTCGCGGAGCGCCGCGCCGCGCCCGCACAGCCATCGGGCGAGGCTGCGCCCGGCGCCGTGCCGCAGGACGCCGCCGGGGTGTTCGCGCTCTGGGTCTCGGCGACCGAGATGACGCAGGCGCACGCCGCGCAGGTCGGGGCCCTCGCGCTGCAGGCGCGCACGATGCCCGAGGAGCAGTGGCTGGCGGGCTTCGCCGTGAACGGCTGGCCGGGCTGGCCCGCGCAGACCCTCGTGGTGACGGCGGTGGAGTGCGAGAGCGGCGCCTTCCGCGCCATCGACCGGGCGTCGGGCGTGCCGATCGAGCGCGCGGTCGCGGCGTCGTGCGCGGTGCCTGGCCTCTTCCCGCCGGTGACGGTCGATGGCGTGCGCTGCATGGACGGCGGCGTGCGCTCGGGCACGTCGGCCGACCTGGCACAGCGCATCGAGCCGGACGTCGTGCTGGTTGTGGCGCCGATCGGCTGGGCGGGGCGCGGCATTCACCGGCTGGCCGCGCAGCAACTGGCGCAGGAGATGGCGGCGCTCGAGTCGGTCGGGGCGAAGGTGCGGCTCATCGAGCCGGACGATGGCGCGCGCGCACACATGGGGAACCTGATGGACCCGGCGGAGGCGCTGCCGGCCGCGGACACCGGCTACGCGCACGCACGCCGGCTGGCGGCGGGCCTGCGCGCGTGGTGGGGGTGACGGTGCGCTCAACGCTGGGCGCGGCGGGACTTGCTGGAGCCGAACGAAGGGAGCCCGCACACGGCCCCGTATCGAAGAGGACGGGCACACGGGCCCGCCCCTACCCAGGCGTCAGGCTGACGCGCGCCGGCGGTCAGTCGTTCTCGTCGAGGAAGTCGTCTTCCAGGCCGTCGTCGTCGACGTCGTCGTCATCGAGATCGATCTCGTCGTCGCCGACCGCGACCTCGACCTCGGCGATGCCGCGGGCGCCCCAGATGGTCTCGTAGTTCTCGCCAGTGATGGCGTTGCGGACCTCGTCGCTCTCGAACTTGCGGAGTTGGGCGAAGCACTTCTCGCACTCGCGCACCATCTTTGGCGAGCCGAGGTCGGCGTAACGGCGGACGATGTGGTCCCAGATGCCGAGCTCGCCGAGGCTCTGCACGAACTTCGGCCAGGGGATGATGGTGATGCTGTCGGGCTTGCCGAAACGCGGGCGCATCTTGAGCAGCGACTGGAAGCGCTCCTCCGGCGTCTTCGCCATCGGCACGACGCGGATCATCGGCCCGTCGACCTCGTTGGTGCGGACGTCCATCAGCAGGGTCTTGCGGAGCATGGGGAAGTAGAGCGCGACGACTTCGGCGACATCGAGGTTGCGGTTCACTTCGGAGACATCGATGCGATAGTCAGCGTCCAGGTGATCCTCCCTCTGACCGATGCGGTCTGATCTATGATAACACGCTCGCCGCTGCGCAACCCCTGATCCGCGCGTCATGCATCGATCTGCTTGACGTGCGCGATCATCACGCGGCCGTGAAAGGAATCGGCGATGGAGTACGCGCCTGACGTGCTGCTCGGAGGGCTGGTGTTCCCGGAGTGACCGCGCTGGCACGACCGCGCGCTGTCGTTCGCGGGGGTGCACGCGCACCGCGTGTTGCGCGTCGGCGCGGACGGGACGCAGCACACGTGCTACGGGCCGTCGCCGTTCGGTCCGGCTCCGCCGTACGCACAGCCGCGGGCGGCTATGCTCCACGCTTCGCGTCGCGTTGACGGGCACTAATTCAAGAGCAGTACACTCGCGGTGTGATTCGCCAATCAGCGGCTACGCTATTAGTGATCACCGCCGCGTGTGCAGTGGCACTCACGGCATGTGGGAGCTCTGGGTCGCCGACGCGGACGGCAACGGCCACGTCAACCGCACGCTCGCCGGTACTGGCCACGCTGGCGCCTCTGCCTTCGCCGGCGCCGCTCACTCGCCCAACGCCGTCGCCCGACAACACGACGGCGCCACCCGCTTTCACCTTCGTGGACGACGTGCATGGATGGGCCGGCATTGGGACCAGGCTGCTCGCGACGGTCGATGGCGGCCGGAGCTGGTCTGCGCGCGCCACGCTTCCTGCGCTGATCGATAGTCTCGATTTCACGTCGGCGCTCGACGGCTGGGCAGGCACCGACGGCGGGCTATTTTCCTCTCACGACGGTGGGGCGACATGGACGTTGGTCAACAGCCTAGCTCGCGGGCTCGTCAGGCGGGTGGACTTCGCCAACGCGTCCGCCGGGTGGGTGCGCGAAGGTGCGCGGCTGTTGACAACCACCGACGGAGGGCGCTCCTGGAACCCGGTCGGAATGCCTTGTCATTATGCAGATCAGGTAGCAACGGGTGCGTTCAGCTTTGTGTCAGCAAGGGTGGGGTTCAGCCTGTGCCCGGCCGAGGTGAACGGTCCGGGGTTCTCGTTCAAACAGCTCTATCGCAGCGACGATGCGGGGCGGCATTGGCAGCTCATTGCTGTGGCTAACCTCCCGGGAAACGAGGTGAGCCCTTCTCCCCTCGGGGGGCTCCCGGCCGTCGGCTACGCTACTGACCTCTTCTTCCTCGATGAACAACATGGGTGGATGAGCGAAACGCGCGGATTCGTCTTCGCCACGTCGGACGCTGGCCGCACCTGGAACGCGCTCGCTCCGGTCTACCCACCCGATGAGTTCGTGACTAGCGTCGTCTTCGTCTCACAGTTGCGAGGGTACGCGATGAGTTGGCCGACTCCGGACGTGACGGGGACGGGGGTTTATCGGGAGGTACCGGGTCTCTTTGGCACAAGCGATGGTGGGAAGACTTGGACACCGCTTTGCGTCGGCGACTTCCTGGCGTGCAAGAGTCGTTCTTGAACGCGGCAATGCCAAAGGCGCCGCCACACGATCGGCACAATGGCGTTCGCGTGCACGGCAGCGGGCGCGGAACCCCTCGACGACAGGGATCAGAAGTTCACTTGACGTCCACCCCCGCGCGGAAGCGGTGGTAGTCGATCGCGCGGTTGAGGGCGCGGGCGGCGCGCTCGAACGAGGGAAAGACGGCGAGGCCGCGGTCCTGCATCCGGCGGCGCGCCTGCGCGACGATCTCCTCGACGTGCTGCGGCTGCAGGATGGTGACGAACGGCTTCGCCGAGCGCTGCTGGTGCGCGACGAGGACATCGAGCAGGCCATCGAGCGACGCCGGATCCGCCTGCCAGCGGCGCGCCAGGAAGCCCGCCGCCATCTCCATCGCGATCGCGTCGACATTGGGGTCGGCGTCGAGGATGGCGAAGAGCTTGCCCAGCGTCTGGGCGGAGCCGCCGAAGCCGATCGTGCCGCCCATGTCGAGCGGGTTCTGGTAGCTGCCGCCGATGATGTTGAAGAACGACGCGAGCTCGGCGTACGAGGCTTCGGACAGGCGCGGCACATCGAGCCCGGCGGTGACGAAGGCGTCGGTGATGACGACGGACTGGCCGCCGGTCATCGCCATCAGCCCCATGCGGCGGCCGGTGGCGGGCTTCGCCGAGACCGGCAGAGCGTAGAGCAGCGCTTTCACGACGTCGATCGTGTCCTCGAGGCTGTCGGCGGTGAGCGCACCCGCCTGCCGCAGGACCGCACGGAACACGGCCGCTGACGTCGCGAGCGCGCCGGTGTGGGACGCCGTCGCGCGGGCGCCAGCCGCGGTGACGCCGCCCTTCCAGACGACGACGGGTTTCTGCGAGGAGGCGCGACGGAGCGAGCGGACGAATCGGGGGCCGTCCTTCACACCCTCGATGTACATCGCGATCACCTTCGTGTCCGGATCCGCAGCAAGATAGTCGAGGTAGTCAGGCACATCGAGGACGATCGCGTTGCCGATGCTGGCCGACGTGCTGACGCGCACCCCGTGCCGCTCGCCGACGAGCGAGAAGTTGATGGCGTGCGTACCGCTCTGCGAGATGAAGCCGACGTCGCCCGCCTCGCCGGCGCCCTGCTCCGCGCTCTGCCGAATGCCGAGCCGGCGGTTGTAGAGCCCCATGCAGTTCGGGCCGATCAGCGCGAC
Organism: Chloroflexota bacterium; assembly: GCA_021813085.1. GTDB lineage: Bacteria > Chloroflexota > Dehalococcoidia > DSTF01 > JACRBR01 > JADMII01. Next base: position 5,766 of record JAKAMA010000146.1, read on the forward strand.
ATCGCCCTCGCGCGCGATGCGCAGCAGCTCGTCCTGCAGGCGGATGCCCTCGGCCTCGCCGGTCTCGGCGAAACCGGAGGTGAACAGCGCGACGGCGCCGACGCCCTTCTTCGCGCAGTCGGCGAGGAGGCGCGGCGCGACGGGGCGCGGGACGGCGAGCATGACGTAGTCGATCTCGCCGGGCACGTCGAGCAGCGACGTGTAGTTGGTGACGCCGAGGGCCTCGATGCCGGGGATCTCGTTGGGGTCGATCTGCACGGAGGAGAGCTGGCCGGTGAAGGTGCTGTAGTTGCGCAGCCACATGTAGCCGTCGGCCTTCTTCGAGCCGACGACCACGGCGGTGCGTGGGTTGAGCGCTCGGTGCAGGCGGTCGGGCGGGATGGGCATCAGCCGGCGGCTCCCGCCGGCACGGCACACAACAGACGACAGACGACAACAGACAGCAGACGACTAACGACAGACAACAAACAACAGACAACAGATCGCGGTGCGCCGCCCCTGCTGTTTGTTGCCTGTCGTCTGTTGTTGTTCGAACTCACATCAGCCGCCCGTACGCTCACGCACTTGGCGACGGCAGACAACAGATCGCGGTAGGCGGCCTCTGCTGTCTGTTGTCTGTCGTCTGTTGTTCGAACGCACGCCGCTCACGCGCCGTCCGCGAGCACGATCCGCGC